>JBLIKG010000012.1:0-21039 GCA_047636255.1 Roseivirga sp.
CCGCAAGTACTTCGTTTTAATCACTCTTGCGCTGGGTATTTTAATTCTTTCCATGATTTTAAAAAGAAAGAAAAAATTAAATGAGAAGTCGGTTGGGCTTTCATTTGGTCTTCTTTCAATTGTCTTTGTTTCATTCTTATTGATAAACTTCTCTAAGCTTGCGCCTAAGGGCATTATAACCTCCGCTAATACTTATTTGATGACCGGGCCTTCAGCTGGTAGCGATTTACTAGAAATCACTGGAGAAGGGCACAAAGTTGAAATTATTGGAAAAAAGGATATTTGGCTTGAGATTATGTGGAAGTCTGGCCGAGCGTTCATAAGAGAAAATAACATTCAAAGACTTCCGAACTAGGACTAAATAGGATTAGCGGTCCACCTCTCCTAACACAATATCAATCGAGCCGATCACTGCAATCAAATCAGCGATTAAGCCGCCTTTGGCTAGTTCATTGATGATAGAAAGATTTACGAAACTCGCTCCTCTGGCCTTACACCTGAAAGGAATATCAGATCGACCGTCCGCTCGAAAGAAAAAGCCTGTTTCTCCTTTTGGATTCTCGGCTCTCACATATAAATCCTGCGCTTTCGGCCTGATTTTCTTTGGTACAAGTGCCCTCGGATCAAAGTCTCTATCGCGCTTATGATCAGTCGCAAGCTTATCGATACACTGATCTATGATTTTGATAGATTCGAAACATTCTTGCATTCTTACCCAGGTTCTGTCCCAACAGTCTCCCGTTGTGCCCATTGCTCCTTTTCCAGTTGGTATCTCAAAGTCGATTTCTGGGTAGACTGAATAGCCATCGATCTTTCTTAAATCGTAGTTCAATCCCGAACCTCTGAGCATTGGACCCGTGATTCCGTAATTGATGGCTAAATCTAAAGGCAAAACCCCTACATTGGCTGTTCTGTCCACAAAAATCTTGTTGTCAATGAGCACGCGCTCTAGCTCTTGAAGCTTGGGCTTTAAATAGGTAGTAAATTCTTTACAGCGCTCTTCGAAGCCTACAGGGAGGTCGTAAAACAATCCACCGACCCAAATATAATTATAAAGCAGTCGAGCGCCTGAAGCCCACTCTAAAAGCCTCACAATATGCTCTCTGTCTCTTGTCATCCAAAAGAAAGCGGTCACCGCTCCAATGTCCATTCCATAAGAGCCTATGGCGATAAAATGAGAGGCCAGTCTATTCAATTCGGCCACCAACACTCGGATGTACTCTACTCTTTTAGGAATATCTTTTTCAATGCCCAACATACGCTCTACACCCATAGCGTAGGCATGTTCGGTATTCATGGCCGCCAAGTAATCCATTCGATCTACAAATGGGATAGTTTGGTTATATGGAAGGTTTTCAGCGTGCTTCTCGAAGCAGCGGTGGAGATAGCCTATATGTGGAATAACCTCCATTACTTCTTCACCACGGGCCAATACTTCGAGCCTCAGCACGCCATGGGTAGAAGGGTGTTGGGGGCCGATGTTGATAATCACTTCCTCTCGTCTCAGGTCTTGCTCCTTTAACTTTTGAGGTTCTGATTTTCTCAGGTTTTCTTGGTCGAATATGTATTGAATTTCTTTGGCCACTTAATATTCAACTTTTACTCCGCGATAATATTCTTGATGTTGATAGTCCTTTTTCAAAGGGAAACCTTCCCAATCTGCTGGAAGCAAAATTCTGCGCAAATCTGGGTGATTATTGAAGTGAATCCCAAAAAGATCATAAGCTTCACGCTCATGCCAATCCGCAGTTTTCCATAAACCTGTCAAGGAATTGATGGCCGGATTTTCTCTTTCCAGCTTTACCTTCACCATTAAATGATGGTTGAAAGGGATAGAATAGAGATTATAAATCACTTCCATGCTATTGTCTTCAGGGCCATTGTCCAGTCCCGTAATGCAGGAAAGCGAATCAAAATAAAGTTGATCGTCTGACTGAAGGAATGACATCACCTCAATCAAATTTTTAACATCAATGATTATGGCCTTTGGCGAAGCATTTTCATCGATTGAAATGATGACTTGCTCGTCAAGATTGGATTTGATATGATCTACAATTGCTTGGAAAGTCATACCGCCTGATTTTTCTTTTCCAACAACCTTTCAATTGCTTTTGGTGCAACGATACTTTCCCCCCTAATTTTTTCTTGAAGCTTCAATAAACCTCCAATCAGGGCCTCTGGTCGTGGCGGGCAGCCTGGTACATATACATCAACAGGGATAATTCTATCTACCCCTTTTACCACATGGTAACCATGTTCCCAATATGGGCCTCCACAATTAGAACAGGAGCCCATTGAGATGACATAGCGAGGCTCAGCCATTTGCTCATAAAGTCTTCGGACGCGGTCAGCCATTTTAAAAGTCACTGTTCCAGCCACAATCATGACATCGGCTTGGCGTGGACTGGCAAAGGGAACAATACCGAAACGGTCTAGATCATAAGGAGTAGATTGAGCACCCATGAATTCTATGGCACAGCAAGCAGTACCAAAGGCCATGGGCCACATAGAAGATAGTCGAGCCCAATTGATGAGGTCTTCTAACTTGGTGATGATGATACCGCCCTTTCCTAATTGTTGATCTAGTAGTCCCACTATTTTTTTAAATGATTATACGCTGCGTCTGGAATTGGTGATTTAAAATCTGAAACCTTATTCATCGGTCTGACCCAGTCCAAATAGCCTTTTCTCCAAGCATAGGCTAGCCCCAAAGCCAACACGAAAATAAAGATAAACATCTCTGAAATGGCAAACCATGCCCAAGCATAGTCTGTACCTTCAATTAATTCTTTGTCTCCAAAAATAATCGCCCAAGGGAAGAGGTAAATGATTTCTACTTCGAACAGTAGAAATATCAACGCCACAATGTAAAACTTGATGTTAAACTGCCCCCAAGCGGTGCCTATGGTTTCCTCTCCTGACTCGTAGGTGGTAAGTTTCTCGTAATTAGGGCGATTGGGGCGAATTAATTTCGCAACGAATAAACCCACAGTTACAAACACGATTCCACCCAAGATAAAAATCAGGATTGTACCGAATTCTGTAAGATTGGGTTCGATCATATTTTAAAATTTCAAAGGATCTATATGTTGAAAATGCCCATTCATTTGGATTTTCTCTTTGGCTCGTTCCATTTCGCGTACTACTGGAATTGCCCTTCTCATATGGTTGATCAGGTATTCGTAACGCTGAGATTGTTTTTCCATTTGAAGCATATCATACTCCTGTTCTAAAGATAAACCCAATTTGTGAGCTAGCTCGTATTCTTGAGTCATCTCGGCCACATGGAGTTTATGATCCATCTTGATCACTACTACCAGTTCGGCCGCAAGTTCTTTTAATTGAAGCCATTGCGATGGTTCCCCATCCAATACATTTTCAATGAATCTGACTTTACCACCTGAATACATTTTGCCGTCAACTGCTTCTTGAAAAGTAATCAACTCAAAAATCCTTTCGCAGCGAGTGGTAATATCCATTTCACCATTTTCATAAGTCTTTACGATTTTTTCTACTCGCATTTCAGAACCAAATTCTGAAATTCCTTCTTTGAAAACGGGGATACCAAAGGTTTTATCTTCTGCCACGCATTCAAGAATAAGCTGTCTATAGCGAGGTTCGAATATATGGAGATTAAGTTTTTCGGCAGGAAAAGCGACAAGTTTGAGCGGGAAAAATGGCAGAAATTCCTCCATATTTATTCTTTCGGTTTGAGAAGTGGAAAGAGGTTTTGTGAGTTAAACTCACAGAACCTCGATACCTGTATTACATATTTTTTACAATCTCTTCACCAAACTCAGAACACTTCAATAATGTTGCGCCTTCCATTAATCTTTCGAAATCGTATGTTACCCTTTTCTTAGCAATAGAAGCTTCTAAACCTTTATAGATTAAATCAGCAGCTTCTTGCCAGCCCAGATATTCGAGCATCATTGCGCCAGAAAGTATTATTGATCCTGGGTTCACTTTGTCTTGACCAGCGTATTTTGGTGCTGTACCATGAGTCGCTTCAAAAATCGCGCTTCCATTCATATAGTTGATATTGGCACCTGGTGCAATCCCAATACCCCCAACAATCGCAGCCAATGCATCAGAGATGTAATCACCGTTCAAGTTTAATGTAGCGATTACTGAATATTCAGATGGTCTTAATAGTATCTGCTGTAAGAAGGCATCTGCAATCACATCTTTGATAATGATTTGATGACCATCTTTTTCGATCACCTGCCAAGGCCCACCTTGATAATCTTTAGCACCATAAGCGTTAATCGCTAATTCGTAACCCCAAGTTTTGAAAGCACCTTCCGTGAATTTCATGATGTTACCTTTGTGAACTAGGGTAACAGAATCTTTCTTTTGAGCAAAAGCAAAATCAATAGCCGCTTTTACTAATCTATGAGTTCCTTCTTCAGAAACAGGCTTAATGCCGTAACCCGTAGTAGCGGGAAATCTTACTTTTTTAAATTTTGCTGGAAAATTCTCTTTTAAGAAAGTGCCAAATTTAGCAGCCTCATCAGTGCCTTGCTGAAACTCAATGCCAGCATAAATATCTTCGGTGTTTTCTCTGAAAATCACCATGTCGCAAGCACCTGGATCTTTTACTGGTGAAGGTGTTCCTTCGAACCATCTTACAGGACGCACACAGGCGTAGAGATCGAGTTCTTGACGAAGCGCTACGTTCAGTGAGCGAATTCCACCACCTACCGGAGTGGTTAAAGGCCCTTTAATCCCTACTAAATATTCTTTGAAAGCATCGAGAGTTGCCGTTGGCATCCATTCACCCGTTGCATTAAAAGCTTTTTCACCAGCCAATACCTCTTTCCAAACTAGGCTTTTTTCGCCTTTGTAAGCTTTTTCAACCGCTTGGTCAAGCACTAATTTAGAAGCAGGCCAAATGTCGACACCAGTTCCGTCACCTTCAATAAATGGAATGGTTGGATGATTGGGCACATTGAGTACCCCGTTGGTCATGGTAATTTTTTGTTCGCTCATTTGTATAAATGGTTAATTAATTCGTATTAAAATTAGCAGTGCTAAGGTAAGAAAATTCAGAAATTAAAAGTTCCTGATATCTGGATAATCAAGCTTCTGAGAAGCTTATTCCGCATTTAAAAAAGTGATAAAATATTTAAATTGACTAATAACTTTCCTTGTCACTCGGAAAGTCACGGTCTTTCACGTCTTTCACATAACTCGCCACAGCAGATTTAATAGTTGAACCTAAATCTGCGTATTGCCTTAAAAATCTTGGTTTAAATTCTGTGGTAATCCCAAGCATATCGTGCATTACTAAAACTTGACCATCTACATGAGGGCCAGCTCCTATACCAATGATTGGAATATTCACTTCCTCTGCCACTCTTTTAGCAAGTTCTGCTGGAATCTTCTCTAAAACGATCCCAAAACACCCACAGGCCTCAAGCAATTTGGCATCCTCTATTAATTTTTCAGCTTCCCCATCCTCTTTGGCCCTTACAGAATAGGTGCCGAATTTATAAATGGACTGAGGAGTCAAGCCCAAATGACCCATTACGGGCACACCTGCACTCAATACTCTGATAATGGATTCTTTGATTTCAGCACCGCCTTCCATTTTCACGCTATGAGCGCCTGATTCCTTCATTACTCGTATCACAGACCTAAGCGCTTCTGAACTATTGCCTTGGTACGAACCAAAAGGAATATCTACCACCACAAATGCTCTTTTTACTGCCCTTACCACAGAACTTGCATGGTAAATCATCTGGTCCAACGTAATTGGCAGAGTAGTTTCATGGCCAGCCATGACGTTCGATGCAGAATCGCCCACAAGAATAATGTCTACACCGGCATCGTCTATTAAACTTGCCATGGAATAATCATAGGCCGTGAGCATCGAAATTTTTTCACCACGATCTTTCATCGCTTGCAATTGATGCGTTGTGATCTTCTTTATATCGGATTTATGAATTGACATGCTTATAAAATTAAAGGGCTAAATATAACTATTTACCCCTCTTGTTCTGTGAAGTCTTAGTGACAGTTATTTTTGGTTGAACAAATGTACATCTCTTTGTGGAAAAGGGATAGAAATTCCTTGTTTGTCGAATTCCTTTTTAACGTTTTCAATCATATCCCAATTCACATTCCAGTAATCTGGCGTATTTACCCAAGCACGAACGGTGATGTCTACGCTGCTATCTCCTAAATTCCCTACCCTGACAAATGGAGTAGGATCTTTCAAAAAGCGGTCGTCATTCTCGATCAGTTTCGTGATAATTGTTTTTGCCTTATCAAAATCATCACCGTATCCTATACCAAATACCTTATCCCATCTTCGAGTAGGTTCGGTCGTGAAGTTCGTAATGTTGGCTCCCGCTACTTTTCCATTCGGAAGGAAAATTGTTCTATTATCTGGAGTTTTAAGAACCGTTGTCATTATAGACACTCCATTTACTGAGCCACCTGTGCCATCTATTTCAACATAATCTCCTACTTTAAATGGCTTTAGGGTGAGAATGAGAATTCCACCAGCGAAATTAGATAAGCTACCTTGTAAGGCTAATCCAATTGCCAAACCAGCTGCTCCAAATACCGCTAAAAATCCAGAGGTTTCAATTCCAATTTGGGCAATAACAGCAAAGAGTAAAGCAGCATAAAGTCCGACCCTTACTACGCCAACCAAAGTAGGGATCAGAATGACATCAATTTCTCGTTTTAAAAGAGTCTTCTGCGTTAATTTTACTATGCGCTTTATAATCCACGACCCAATAATTAGAGTGACAATCGCTCCTAAAACCTCAAGGCCATAGCCTACAACATAGGTCTGTATAAGGTCCCATGTTTCCGCTAACTGTTTTTGTACTCCTTCTAAATCAGGTTCCATTAATAATTTGTGTTTTATTGAATATTATATTTCAATACAAATAAGCACAACTATCTGAATCTGACAAATCAACTTGAATATGTTCTTGGATGGTGGTGGCCAATTCGAGACCTTTGTAATCTACTGAGATTGGATAACGTTTGTGGCTGCGATTGACTAAAACAGCGGTTTGAATCTTTTTTGCCCCCAATTGCAGGAAGGGGTCGATGGCATAAATCATGGTTCGACCCGAATTGAGGACATCATCGACAACAATGACCGTGAACTGATCTATTTGAGGGAAATCTGAAAGATCTACCTTTGGTTGGACTGGCGCATCTTTTTCTACGTCCAATTTAATGACGTGGACTTTGATATCAGAAATAGCATCAATTTCCTTTTTCAAGGAAATTGAAAGCTTTAATCCGTTCTGATCTACTCCAGCAAGAATTATCTCTTTCTGCTCGTGATTTTGTTCATAAATCTCATAGGCCATCCTACGAATTTTCTGATCTATCTGAGCTTTATCAAGGATCTGTTTTTTGTGCTTGGACATTTTAACTGGCGCCCTTCTTAACTAGGAATAGGCATTACTTTGCTATCCTTAAAAGTAGAAAGTATAATCATAGACTGCAAATTATCTACAACGCCAATATCACTCACTCTTTCAAGCATCAATTTTTGATAGGAAGAAATATTTTCTGCAATTATCTTAAGAAAAAAGTCCCCTGTTCCTGTTACGTGATGACATTCAATCACTTCATCTATTTTATTGATCTCTTCAAGAAACAAATCAATATTACCTCGATTGTGCCCCTTAAGTGTAACATAAACAAAGGTACTTACACCAAGTCCGATTTTATCGGTATCAAGCTTAGCGTGATAACTTTTAATGATTCCAGTAACTTCTAATTTCTTTACTCTTTCCAGCGTTGGGGCCGGAGAAAGCCCAATTTCTTTGGATAATTGAGCATTTGTTATTTTTGCATTAGATTGAAGAATTTCTAAAATTTTACGGTCAATCTTATCGAGCTTGATATTTTGGTTCATTTTAATCTCTTTGACGAAATATTATTTTGTAAAAATACGTGAATCAATTGAATTTGGTAGATTCTTCTGATAAACGGTGAAGTCTATTTTTTGTTCCTTTTTATTTCCTTTTCTAGCTCTCTTGCTTTTTGGTTAGTAGCTTCCTTTCTCTTGGTCTCATTTCTGACTTTTTCAAGCATTGGTGACGCCTCATCATAGCGTTTTTGAGCCACATAATATTCAGCCAAATGCAGAAGAGAATAAATGTGGTAGCCAGAATCTTCTAAATCTAAATCGGTAGAATAAGCAATAGCTCTTTTATAATAGGGCTCCGCAACCTCCCAGTTTTTTCTTCCTCGATTAATCGATCCTAAATAAAAGCAGGCATAACGAGCACTCATTTCTTCGTAGCCTTCCATTCCAGCATCAAAGCGTTTGAGAATTTCTAAAGACTCTTTTCCTGTGGCCTCCATCTGACCCGCGGTATAGAGCATTCGAGTGTAAAATCGATGGAAATAAGGATTGTTCGGATACCGATTAAAAATGTACTCTGACAGTCTTAAAGCCTCGAAAGTTTCGTTGGTTTCGAAGGCTTTGATCCGCATTAAAAAGAAAATAGCTTCAACTCGTGTGTAAAAAGCATTTGTAGAAACTGTCTCTAATTGCTTCAACCCAAGTTCTTTATCCCCCCTTGGAAAAAACAACAAAATCGGCCTTAGCATCGGATATTGTTCCCTGATCCAGATTGAATAGTAATTGAAAAGTGCATCTCCAAAAAGAATTTCTGGACTAAAACTTTCATTGCCCTGAGATCTCTCTAAGTATTTTAAAGCTAACCTGCCGGTATTGGTTGCTCTTCCCCAGTTTTTTTTCTCCGAATGATATCGCCCTTGGAAACCGTAGGCTCCTGCCAAAAAGAAATTAGCCTCAATATTATCTTCGTATTGCTCTAAAATAGCCTCTGATTTATAAATGGCCGTATCCATATAGGCTAAGAACTCTTCTCCTAAGGGAGATTCCTTATCTAAATTCGGCATCATTTGCCACCATGTACTAATACCAAACAAAAAGTATCCTAACGGGTGTTCCGGATAATTATACTTAATCCAATTGAACTCAACCTCAGCTTTCTTAAAGTCAAAGTTGTACATATTATCTACGGCAGTGGTAATCTCGTATTGCAAGGCTAGATTGAGCAGCAAGTACCTGGCGGTATCATTTTCAACTCGCTCTTTTTTCGATTGAGCTTGAGCTGAACTTAAGGTTAATAAAAGCGCGGCTGTTATGCCTAAAATAATCTTTTTAAAATGCATCAATTCTCTTTTCTACCGCAAAGGTGCAAAAGTACTGCCACTCAACTGAATCCCAAGACGCTCAACTAATTTTATTATTGCGTATTGCCAATAATCGTAGTTTTGTGTCAAATTGTTTTCATGCCTAGGGAATACACAAGTTTAGAAATGAAGATGCAAGAATACACTTCCATTAATAAGGTGGTAGTATTTATACTCATTTGTGTCATTTATTTTCTACTACTTTTTGTCAAGCAGACCTTCGTAATTGATCAAATTCCAGCTTTTCAATTTTTAGAAGGTCCTAGCCTGCTCATTTTCAAAGTAATGGTAGGCTTAAAATACATCAGTGTACCACTGGTTTATGCCTGGAAATTTACCGTCATAGGATTTATACTTTGGGTAGGCTGCTTCTTATGGGGTTATAGGGTCAATTATAAGCAGTGTTGGCATATCGCAATGTTTGCCGAGATAATTTTCTTCATTCCTCAGGTGATTACAATTCTTTGGTTCTTTTTTATTGAAACCAACCCTACTTATTGGGACGTTCAAGCTTTCTACCCATTGTCTTACATGAACTTCTTCAATCATAGTGAAGTGGCTAGCAAATATCAATATGTCAATTCTGCCCTTAACATTTTTGAAATAGGCTATTGGATCTTACTTACTCACGGCATTCACTATGCCGCTCGAAAAAAGAAGTCCATTGCCAATGCTATTGTTTTCACTTCTTATGTCCCTTTATTCTTATTGTGGTTAATCTTCTATCTCGCGGTATCGGCATAATCTAGCCAAGCAACGTATTCAAATGTTTGTATTGATATTGAGTAACTCCCCGATTAATAAAAATTAACCTTTCTTGAAGCGAATTTTTACTAATTTCACGGCCTGCAAATGGTTTAAATTGCAATGGATATTGACCTTAGCGCTTAAGGAGCTTTGATTTTAAGCAAAGGAGCACCACATAATAATGCTGAAAATGACAGATTTTAAAAAAATCAATACGATCACGGGTTGGATAGTTTTCTTGATCTCACTCGTGGTTTATGTAATCACCGTTGAACAAGTTGCGAGTTTCTGGGATTCTGGTGAATTCATAGCAATTGCATATAAACTAGAAGTATCGCATCCTCCTGGAGCACCTTTGTATATGCTCATTGGTCGAATGTTTTCACTTCTGGCCATGGGCGATGTTACTCGCGTTGCCTATTGGATCAATATGGTCAGTGTGGTTTCAAGTGCTTTTACCATACTTTTCTTGTACTGGACCATCGTGATGTTAGGCAGAAAGTTGATTCAATCAACTGCGGAAAAAGTCACTAGTTTTCATAATCAATTATTAATTGCAGCAGGTATTGTTGGCGCTTTGAGCTTTGCCTTTACCGATTCTTTCTGGTTTTCAGCAGAGGAAGGTGAGGTCTATGGCATGTCGTCATTCTTTACGGCATTTGTGTTTTGGGCCATGCTCAAGTGGGAATTGGTGGAAGATGAAAGCTCTAGAAACAAATGGATTGTACTCATATTCTACATGCTCGGGCTCTCTACAGGTGCTCACCTTTTAGGTTTGGTAACACTGCCTGCTTTGGGCTTAATTTATTATTTCAAAAAATACCAAAAACCAACCTGGAAAGGTGGACTTGCCGCGCTGGGTATTTCTCTATTCTTAGTAGGGTTGATCAACTCCGTTATTATTCCCGGCCTCCCAACATTGGCGGGTAAATTCGAAATCACCTTTGTAAATACTTTTGGGGCTCCATTTGGTTCAGGCGCCTTGTTTATTATAGTGGTACTTATTGCTTCAATTATTTTAGGCTTAAAGTGGACAATAAAACGAGAATGGCCTATTTTAAATACGCTCATTCTGGGAATAACTTTCGTACTCATAGGTTATTCTTGCTATGCCGTAATCGTAATTCGATCTCGTCAAAACCCTCCTATTGACGAGAATAATCCAGAGAACGTAATGACCTTTATTTCTTATTTGAAAAGGGAGCAATACGGCAGCAGGCCATTACTTTATGGTCAGTATTTTAATGCACCTCCTCCAGAGTTGACACAAGGAGCGCCTATTTATTATAAAGACGATGACTCTTACAAAGTTGCTGACTATAAGATTGACAGCAAATATGACAATGCTTGGGAAACCTTTTTACCAAGAATGTACAGTTCTCAGCCTGGCCACAAACAAAAATACATGGCCATTACAGGGCTTAGGGAAGGAGAAAAACCAACCTTCATTGACAATATGGCCTTTATGTTCTCACATCAAATTGGCCATATGTACATGCGATATTTCATGTTCAATTTCGCGGGAAGGGAAAGCGATATTCAAGATGCTGACTATCTCACGCCATTCGACACAGACAAAGACGTTCCTGATTTTATTAAAAATAATAAATCGCGAAATCAATACTATTTCATTCCTCTCATCTTAGGCCTAATTGGCTTCTTCTTCCAATTTAATAAAGATCCAAAACGCTTCGCAGCGGTATTGATGTTCTTTATTCTTACGGGATTGGCCTTGGTGATTTATCTCAATTCCCCACCAATAGAGCCTAGAGAAAGAGATTACATTTATACAGGATCTTATTACGCATTTGCCATTTGGATTGGATTCTCTGTCTTGGCCATTGGAAACGCATTTAAGAACCGTGGGAAAGCAGCAATCATCGCAGGCTTTGCCATTGGAATGATTTCTCCAGTTATTCTTTTAGCTGAAAACTGGGATGATCATGACCGAACTGGACGTTATTTCTCTGTTGATTCTGCAAGAAATTTCTTGGCATCATGTGCTCCTAATGCCATTCTATTTACGGGTGGAGACAATGATACTTTCCCCCTTTGGTATGTTCAGGAAGTTGAAGGATTTAGAACCGATGTTCGAGTTGTAGTACTTAGTTATTACAATACAGACTGGTACATCGATCAGACCAAGATGAAGATGAACGATTCTGAAGCTTTCCCTTATACTTTGGAAATCGACCAATATCGCCAAGGCACTAACGATTATCTGTATGTTGACGAAAGACCTCAATTTGAAGGTCAAGCCATCGATTTGAGGCAGTTCCTTTCTTTGATTCAAAAGAACAGTCCTGCTTTAAAAAGGCAATTACAATCGGGCACAGAAATCAATACTGTACCAGCGCGTTCATTGATGCTGCCTGTTGATTCGGCACAAATTGCAAAAACTAATGCCGTTCCAGATGCATTGAAGCAATATCAGGTAGACCGTATGTTCTTCACTTTTGGGGAAGATCAAAACTTTATGGAAAAGGGCTATTTGATGATGCTTGACCTTATTGCAACCAATAATTGGGAAAGGCCTATCTACTTGAATTACACTTCGGTGAGTTCAGTGCCATTTGATTTGGATTCATATTTAGTGCAAGAAGGATTAGCCTACAGGTTATTGCCTGTTAAGAAACCTTCGAACTTACGCGAATTGGTGAATACCGATTTGATGTATGACAACGTGATGAACAAATTCAAATTCAGAGGTTTGGATGATCCAACAACCAATTTGAATGGAGATTATCGAGGTTTTGCTCAAAACCACAGGTCGATGTTCACTACTTTGGCAGAAGCGCTCATTATTGAAGGCGATACAACTCGTGCTAAAGAAGTTTTAGACTATGGAATTGAAGTCATGCCGAATGAATCACTGCCTTACGATATTGCCTCAATCAGTTTTGTTCAAGCTTATTTGAACATTGGCGAAGAAGAAAAGGCGGTAAAAATGGGTATGGAAATCGCTGAAATGTTCAACGACATGGCAAGCTACCATCAGAAGAAAATGCGATACGACTATGAATTCCGTAAATACTTAAACGGACTGCAATATCTTCAATCTGTATTCAGTCAATATGGTTTTGAGGAAGAAGCTGATCGACTCAAGGAAATGCTGAACCAGCAAAACATTAGTCTTTCGGTAGACAGAAGTAAACTCTAAAAAGCAGTTTACTTTTCGAGTAAAAGAAACAAATCCAAAGCGGAATCAGCGTCATCAGTCAAGAGGTAATCTTCTTGACTGATTTCGTTTACAAGCCCTCCATTCTGGTCGCTCAGTTTATTTCTGTTAATTCGATTCAAGATGTCATAAGGAATTCTGAGCAATGGAGCAGGCAATCTGTACTGAAGATTAAAAATATCATAACGCATGATGCGCTGCACAGACTTTTTATTGTCTTCGTAATAAGCCATTACTTTTTCGTTGCCTGCTACACCTTTCATTTCCACTTTCGGGAAAATTGAAGCGGCCAAATCAGTCAATTGTTGCGCTGTGTATTCTCTCACATGCCATGGATTGCGTGACAAGGTTTTCTTGATGTTTGGGGTCGTGAGAATGGCTTTTCCACCAGGTTTCAGCACACGATAGATTTCCTTCAGAAATTCCTTGTCTTGTTTCACGTGTTCAATCACTTGAAAGGATACAATGGTATCGAAGCTATTATCGGCTATGCCAACAAAGGGAGGAAACACGGCTTGACGAAAATCCAAGGTTGGATACTTCTTCTTCAATTCATCAATCACAGATTGAATTTTATCTAAAGCCAAATAGTCATCGGCCAAAGGCTCCAATAACTCAACTCCTCTACCCTCGCCACAGCCTAATTCGAGCAAATTTCCTTTAATGTAAGGCACGGCTAAATAATAAGCCCGCAGCAATCGTTGATGAATCGGATTGTCGGAAGGTATTTTATCTGAAGCGATTTCGGTAGTATAAGTGGCCATGCTTAAATTTTGGTCAAAAATAAACCATTTAACTTACAATGAGCTTAAGATAGAAAGCTTTAAACCACATTTTTGTTACCTTTAGCACGAATTCAATTCAATATGAAAAGGCTCATTATCTTCAGCTTATTCCTTTTTAGCTCCTTTGGTTTATTCAGCCAAAGCAGAATGAGTTCTGCAGATATCAGCTATCTGTATAATCAAAACCACGAATTCTTAGTCGATTACAGGCTTGCCCAAAACGAAAATCAGGTGCAAGTGTATGTTCGGTTTATATTGAACAGCGGCATTGTTAAAATCAGTGATTATGAACTCACCTTTGATGTTCGAAGTAGTTATATCGATGAAAGACATGTTGCAGCGACAAAACGACTCGACAGTTCTTCTGTTGTTGGTACTGGTTTTCGTGAATTTGTTTATGCTTTTGGATTTGAAAGAAAATCTGATCAAAACTTAATTGTTCTTGAAATCAACAACATTGCCAGAGGTAAAAATTTCGTTATGGATATCCCTATATCCGCCAAAGAAGGTGTGAGTAATCAGCCCTTTTTAATTTTTGAAGAAAAACGAGATGTCCCCTACTTTTCAAAATTCATCAATCTTGATCAAACCGTTCGCTTGGTCAATGTATTTGGCAACAAAGGCAAGTACGAAATTAAAGGTGTTCTCAATAACAAATCCGTTGCACTTCCACCATTCGATAATAGCGAGCCAAATACGACCAGTAAAATTGAAATTGATACTTTATATGGAGCTATAGAAGCCGAGTCCTTTAGCTTTTCTACCCCCGGATTTTACGAAATCAATGAATTCTCTGATCCGAACAACAAATTAGGGATCCTCGTTACAGATGCCTTTTATCCTTATTTCAATCGCTACGATAATATGATTCAACCTTTGATTTTCATTACTACCACAGATGAATTCAAAGACATGAGAAAAGCGGATAATGTACGTGACGCCTTCGAGGATTTTGTAATGAACCGATTTTCTGGAAGTAGTAAAATGAGCCAGGAGTTTGTAAAATACTATTATAAAAGAATTCGCGATGCTGCCCATTTGTTTACAACAAACAAAGAAGGCTGGAAAACTGACAGAGGAATGGTTTATCAAATTTATGGTAACCCAATACAAGTATTCCGAAACGAAAACACAGAACTTTGGGTATTTACATCTCCTAACGGAAACCGCACTAGGTTCATTTTCGATGTAATTTCAGGGGAAGCCAACCTTTTGGAATTTAGTTTAATCAGAGGCAATAAATACAAGGAATCTTGGATGGATGCGGTAACAGGTTGGCGAAGTGGAAAAATAATTGAATGATAAATACAAACCCTTCCGAGGATTTCATCTATGGTAGTAGAGCCATTATTGAAGCCATACATGCTGGTAAAGAAATAGACAAATTGTTGCTGCAAAAAGATGTGCGCAACGATTTAACTACTGAACTTTTAGAAGCTGCTAATGATTTCAACATCCCGATCCAAAAAGTACCGATCGAAAAACTGAATCGGATTACGCGTAAAAATCACCAAGGCTCGATTGCATTTATTTCATCCGTAGTGTATGCCTCTTTGGATAACATTATCTCAGAGGCTTATCGCAAGGCTGAAGTGCCTTTATTGATTGTTTTGGACAGAATTACAGACGTTAGAAATTTTGGTGCGATTGCTAGAACAGCTGAATGTGTGGGTGCTCATGGCATAGTCATTCCTTCAAGAGGAAGTGCACAGGTGGGCAGCGATGCCATGAAAACTTCTGCAGGCGCGTTGAACTATATTCCTGTTTGCCGAGCTGATAATTTGAAAACTACCTTAAGGGAGATCAAAGACAATGGCATCACAGTTATTGCGTGTACCGAAAAAGCAGTGGATTTAGTTTACAAACAAGATCTTACTGTTCCTGTTGCGCTTTTGATGGGTTCTGAAGAGGACGGCATATCGCCAGAATACATGAAGTTTGCTGATCACCTATGTAAGCTACCAATCACAGGCAGAATTGAGTCTTTAAACGTTTCAGTGGCTACTTCTGTAATTCTCTATGAAGCCATAAGGCAGCGAAACAGTATTTAATTACCCAAAATTTTTAGCGACTTCTGATTCAGATCGACCTTGATTCCATTGAGAATATCTTGAATTTCACGATCAGTTAATCGCCAACTCAATGAAGCACGGTTGGCATCTTGGTTCTGATATTCAAACTCAACCCTCTTTAAATGGCCATCGTACATAGCATCTATCAAATCGAATCGCTGTTCATTCTTAATCGTTTGTACTTGATCCCAGCTACCTACTGCTCCTTGAATTGGAGAGAAGAATTTTTGTACCAAGCTCGTTGAATTATCAGTTTCAATAGGTGGTTCCTTGCTCGAATCTCTAATCGTCATAAGAATTACTTCAGAGGTATTCTCCTTGATCCAGTCTTCGAAAACATGCAAAAAAGTAATGGCATCGGAAATACCATAATTATCTGAAATACCTGCATCGGCAATACCAATTTTGGGGCTAGTAGGCAAAGTGATTGAAGGTGAAAAATACGGGAAAGTGGCACTCATTCGCAAAGCCGTAAGAAAACGAAGGCTATCAGGCTGATGATCTTTTAAAAGAAGGTTATAATCTACCCCTTGAATTTTAGAATTCTGAGCCTCATTACCTGTATTGAAAAATGAAGTAGGTTGTGGCGAAATATAAAGCTTTCTACCATCATTTGTAATGGTTGGCGCCACCATAATCAACGGAATTTCAGCATTGTACTCAGGCATTCGATAGGATGAAATCGGGTTGTCTAAAAGACCATGCAAATTGGTAGTCAAACGCTGTTCGAACTCATAACCACGTTCCGTTTTGTATTTAAAGCCCCCGTATTCAAATGATCTCAATTTTACAAATACATCATTCACGAGTAAGGTAAAAATTACAGGATTGAGTACATCCTTACTTAAATCATCTAAGTGCTCTTTCGCTTGAGGTAATAAATTTTTCCATGCTAATTCTCTGTAGAATGCTGCACCAAAAAGCCCTCCCGAAGCGCCCGTCATCATGAAGGTATTCTTCATTAAATCCCCCTGGGAAACCGAGTCGGCATGTTGAAGCACATTCATTGTCCAAAGCGCTGACCGCTGACCGCCTCCACTCACGGCAATCAAAACCATTCGAGGCTTATCTTCTTCAAATTTAGCTTTCCAATTATTCAGGACAGCATGCATATTGTTTTTCGAATCCTCAACATATTCCTCCGAGGCATAAGATTGAAGCAGCTCAAGATTATATTCCGTTGGTTTATTAGTATAATCTAAACCATAAGCGGGGTACTGATAACTCAGGAAATCTGTAGTAAAAGCTAGGTTTAGGATGACAAAAAGTATCATCATACCACTAAATATCCAAGACCTGAACCAGAAACTCAATGCGCCTGTCGCCATAACAATCATGGTAAGCATAAGCACTCCTGAAGCAGCAGTCGGGATTTGAAAAACTGGAATATTTTGGAACAGTCCTAAACCAAAAATCACTACCAAAACCAAGCATTCAATAATAATCGCATTTCTTTGATTTTGGATGAATACTTTGAGAATGGCCAATCGATCATAATATTCCTCGAACCTTCTCGTAGAGTAAAATTTTAGATTAAGACCCCAATAGTAATTTACCATTACTTTAGAACGCCTAAGCATTTGTAGCTTTCTAAAAGCCTTTTTAAACTCAACCGTCTTTTTTGATCTCAAGGGAGTTTTTAATGAGCGTAGTTTAAAAACATCAAAATTGGTTTTGAAGAAATAAGCAAACAGAAATACCAACATGGCAAAACAGCCAATCAAAAGACCTACAATTTTTATCAGTACTTCTGAATTTTCGGCACCCGTTTCGCCCTGAAAATCGACTATTTTATAGATATAAAAGGCTAGAAAAGCCAATGGTATAGTTGAGTTATTTAAGCAGAAATGAGCGAGTGGTCTGGGCAAGGTTCCTAGAAAAGGAAACCTAAAACCGTCTAAAATATAACTTGTAATATTGTATGACATGGCGAAGCCAGCAATGGCAATTCCCAAAATCATAAATCCCCAAATGGAGACTTCGTCTAAGTAAACAGGATCAAGAAAGAGGTAGGGAATGCCGAGGTTTCGCCCAAAATTCCCATTTACTGTAGCGAAAAGAATCAACCAATAAACAAGCAAAAATTGATTATGCTTTACGTGTACAACAATTAGCTGTACAGGAAAACTGAACCATATTTTTTTCAAAATACTCAATTGCTTTCTCTTTTAGAACCCGCATAAAGCTCATATTCCAATAGCCTAGAATCAATTTTAGCATTGTAAAATTCAACCCTTCGTTTTGCCTTCAGTCCTATTCTTTTTGCTAAGTCAAGGTTTCCTGTAAATACGTAGCCCATGTAGCCTTTGCATTGTTGTTTGAAAAAATCACCGATCGCAGTATATATCTCTTCTAAATCCTTTTCAGCCCCTAGTCTCTCCCCATACTCTGGATTGAACATGATTGCACCAGGTGCTTCTGGGATGGTAGTCTCTCTAAAGTCACAAATTTCGAAATCGATTAAATGCATTACGCCTGCTGTTCCAGCATTTATTTTGGCCGCAGTGATTGCTTTCTTTTCTAAATCTGAAGCTATAATTTTAAAATCCAGTTTCCTCTTACGTTGTAATTCGGCCAATCGAATATAGCCTTCCCAAGAGTCGCGATCGTAGCTCTTCAAATGCATAAAGCCGAAGTTATCACGGAATAGCCCGGGCGCTGTTTTGGTAGCGATTAAGGCTGCTTCAATCGCTAAAGTACCACTACCACACATTGGATTAACGAATGGACTTGCTCCATCCCAGCCACTGGCAATAATGGCAGAAGCTGCTAAAGACTCTATCATTGGAGCTTTATAAGGCACTTTCCGATATCCGTGCTTAGAGATAGTGTTGCCTGAAGTATCGAAGTAAACGCGGACTTTTTCTTCCTTCCAATAAATATGAACCACTGCCCCATCACGAGAAGGGCCAGAGTCTGGGCGAGTACCAGTTTTGGCTACCATCCTGTCGGCAATGGCATCTTTTACCCTGAGATTGGCAAAACGATCATCGGTAATGGTGTCATTTTTTACATAAGAAGTGACAGTCAAAAAACCATCATTATGTATATAATCTTCCCAAGGAATTTTGGAAAGCTCTCGGTATAAGTCATCAGCATTTTGAGCCCTAAATCGTTTCACTTGAAAAAGTACCCTACCTGCAGTTCTCAAAAACATATTCAGCTTTAAGCAATCGTCAATAAAGCCGCTCACTTCTACTTCTGTTATGCTGGAACTTTCTACTTTAAAGCCTAGGGCTTCGACTTCTTGGGCCAACCACGGGCTTTGCCTAGGGAAACATGTAATGACAATCGGGCTTTGGTATGGGAAAACTGCGCTCATAAGTCGTGAAGTACCGAAATTTTTACCAATTTAAACCAATGCGCTAAGACCAATGGAGTAAATCTACAAAAACAGTGATTTTCAACTTCAAAAACTTCTTGAAGTTATTTATGATAATTTCATTTTGGTCAGTGATTTCACCAATATCAATCGTATTTTTGGCCTCCATAAAAATTTAAGGATTATGAAAGTTTGGTTTACCTGCAAGGTGAAATACATGAAGGAAGATGAACAAGGGCGCACAAAAAGCGTGACTGAAACGTACTTGGCTGATGCACTTTCTTTTACTGAAGCAGAAGCCAAAATTTACGAAGAAATTGGGCAGCGCGTGAGAGGTGAATTTCAAGTGACTGGTATTTCTAAAAGTAAGGTGACTGATGTATTCGAATACCCTGATGCCGATACCTTTTACCATGCTAAGGTGGTTTATTTTATAGCTGATGCCGATTCGGGTAAGGAGAAAAAGGTGACCAACTTTATGCTGACCATGGCCAATGATGTAAAACAGGCTTACGATCGTATTCATGAAAGCTTGCATAATATGTTAGTGACTTTCACTGTTCCTGAAGTAAAAGAATCACCCGTATTAGAGGTTTTTCACCATAGTGGAGAAGCTAAAATTCCTGATAATTTAAGACCATTGGCTGAAGTTGAAAGTCAATTTGAAGAAGAAGATGACGATGAAGAAATTTGATCAAATCACAAGTGCCACTTTTGAATGCCTAAGGGCGAAACTCAAATCACAAGGTATTTCCTTGGAAGGAAATACTGGTTACCTATCTAAAAACGGTATTTCTCTAGATTTCGATTATTCAGAATCTGCACAAACGCTATCTATCTCGAATTTAGAAATTGGCTTTCCAGCCTCAATGATTGGAATGAACAATGATAAGATTCTGAGTATTTTAGAAAAAGCCATAGATGAGTGTAAAGGGTAATTCTTTCACTCTTAATCTTAAGTACACTGGTCTTGCGCTGGTTAGTATTCCTTTATTGCCCATAATGTATTTTCAGGGCAAACAAATTCGAACAAAAGTTCCAAAATTATCCGAAGCCCAAGGAAATAAAGGATTGGCGAAATCGCCTAGCAGCAAGGCGCTTAGCATCATTACCATTGGGGAAAGTACCATTGCAGGAGTCGGTGTCGCCACTCATGAAGAAGGATTTACGGGCACTTTAGCCAAGGCGCTTTCTGAAAAATTACAGGCTGAAGTAAGCTGGAAAGTCTATGCTCGAAGCGGCTACGAAGCCAAGACGGTTACCCAAAAACTCATTCCTAAAATCACGGAAACTGAGGTTGATTTAATAGTGATTGGATTAGGTGCGAATGATGCCTTCACCTTGAATAGCCCTTGGCGCTGGGCAGCTGATGTTGACGCACTTATTCTTGCTTTAAAATCTAAATTTGGAGAAACTCCTATTCTCTTTACCAACATGCCCCCCATTAAATTATTCCCTGCATTTACCCCTCTAATCAAGTTTGTAATGGGAAATTTGGTGGAGATTTTGGGTGAAGCACTGAACATGCTTGTTCAGAGACACAGTAATGTCTATTACGATGCAAGAATCATCTCTTTCGAAAATTGGACAGAGGAGATTGGAATTCAGGCCGAACCCTCAGCCTATTTCAGTGATGGCGTTCATCCATCATTGCTTACCTACCAAATTTGGGCTAAAGCTATGGCGAAGCTGATCACAGAAAACGAAACCATCAGCAAAAGTTTAGCA
>JBLIKG010000013.1:0-20880 GCA_047636255.1 Roseivirga sp.
TACCAGAGTAATGATAACCACCAGGGACTGTATATACGTTCTGACAGATGATTTTTATGTGATTATACTTTCGAGAAATCGCAATGGCTTCTTCCATGGCAATTTTTGAGTGTACCGAAAAATCGCATGGCACGTGCAGCAATTCAAGTTTTGGCGTGGAGTCTTCTGGAATAATAAAAATGGAACAGTCAGCTCTTCTGGCCAAACGGTTTGATAGAATTCCACCACCTACAAAGTCTTTATGTCGACCCATTATGATCAGGTCAACTTTATGCTTCTCAACAAACTTGAGAATAGCTTTAGAAGGGGCTCCTTCTTTAATATGAATGTGACTTATTTTTTGGACTCTTTCGGATAAAACGGATTCTATAACCTGACTTATCTTTAGTCTTTTTTCTTCAATTGACTTTTCTTTGATCTCAGGGAAGTCTTTTAGTACTTCATCTGGAATCTTCATTTCGCTAATACTATTGAAAAAATGAACCTCCTTGGTGTCGTTGGTCGTTGCTATGATCTCAAGAAAATCGAGTAGCGTTTTGTCAGCATCTGAGGTGTCCATTAACACCAGTATTCGTTCTCTTCTAGGCATAATCAATAAAACTTACACAAAATTAAAGATTTAATGCTGACAAGTACTAAATAAAGGAATCAAACTTTTGCTATCGATTTCTAAAGACAGTTAAACGGTATTTAAATGGTCATTGCCATCATAGTATCGTATAGCAATTCAATTAATTCCTTAGAATGTGTTGGGAATGAGGCAATTCTAAATTGTTTTCCTTTGTAATCACCGTAACCGTCACCAATTACAAATCCCTTGTTGCTTAATTCGTCAATCCAGTGCTTTGAAGAGACTTGCGTATTCGCCACAATGATTGTTTTCGATCTTAATTTTTCGTCTTGAACAAAATGGGTTAATCCAGGATGATCACTCACCATTTTTTGAAGCAGTACTGCTTTATAATTGGTTTCGCGCCTGATTACATCGATGCCTTTTTCTAGCATATCGGCACTCACTTTCATCAAAAGAAAAATATTGAGGACATTGGCAGTATAGGTTGTCTGAAATTTAGCTCCATCCTTTAAAAGGTTAGGCAGCGCTTGATAAGATCCTATGGAGTGTCCTGCAGCTTGTTTAGCCTTCGCTTTTTCGATACAGCGATCATTGACGATCCATACGCCAAGTCCGGCAGGCAAACCAAAACATTTTTGTACCGAAAAATAAGCACTGTCTACTTTAGAAAAATCGATGTCGATCACTGGAAATGCTGATACCCCATCTACAGCGATGATAGCATCTGGGTGAGAAGCCCTTATTTTATAAATTTCTTCAACTGGGAATGTTACTCCCGTACTGGTTTCGTTCAATGCGAAGGAAATGAGTTCAGCATCCTGAGGGATGTCCACTGTGGCCATATCGGCAATAGCCCCAAATCTTCCCTCTGCCTTTTGTGCATCATAACCCCAGCTTTTGGCGAAATCATAGAAGCGATTAGAAAATGTGCCATTACAAAAGTGGAATGATTTTTTGATCACCAAATTATGAATTTGTCTTTCCCAAATTTCAGTAGCAGAGCTTAAAAAAAAGACGTGGTAGTCTTCGGGGATATTCATCAAAGCCTTCAGGTTCTCACTTGCGTGTTGATAGTAGGCAGCGGCCTGTTTGCTTCGGTGATTGATCTCCATTACCTGATCTTTCAAAGCTTGCTTTATATGTTCTTCAACAGTGAAATACAGGGCAGAAGGACCGGGGGTAAAGAAGATTTTTTTGGACATAGTCTTAGTTTTTTTTCAGCAATTCCAATTGTCTATAGTAGTGCTTACGCACAAAGAGAAAATAGAATGCTAGCGGGAACAAAAGTATCAAGCCACAGATGAAAAACATCGTATCTATGCCATAATATTCTGCAACATAACCAAGACATATTGATCCGGCTCCAATACCTAGATCAACAGCCGAAAAGAAGGTTGCATTTGCGGCACCTCTTCTATCTACAGGCACAATATTCAATGCCATGGTTTGAACAGTCGGCATGATTAAACCATTACCAATCCCAACAAGTACACCACTCATCATGAATGGCCAGAAGGTATTAATGTAGTTGAGCCAAATAAGCCCCACAATAGTTACCAAAAGACCGACCACCACAATGCCAGTAGGCCCTTTTTTGTCCATTATTTTTCCAACTAAAATTCGTGATAAGGCCACACCCACAGCCATGAAAATAAAGAATAGGGCTCCCTGTTTTAATCCCAGCTCATCGCTATAAATTCGGATAAATGAAATAACAGCTGCGAAGGGAAATGCCCCAGTAAACATCACAATGGCAATTCTATTTACACGTTTATCAAACATTTTGGAAATACTCATTTTTGTTTCCCCTGTTTTGATATTTGGTATTTTAACAATCAGGGCAAGAATAAATGCAGCTAAACAAACGATAAAGGAAATAGTGAACAAGTTGAAAAAATTTCCTTGGCCCATGATCTGATCACCTGCGTAAGGGGCAAAGGCAATTGATAATGTCATGGCCAATCCAAAGTAGCCGATGCCTTCGCCACGCCTAGATTCTGGAATTAAATCTGCAGCAATTGTACTGCCCGCTGTAGTGATTGTTCCCCAAGTAAAACCATGAAAAACTCTTAAAAGCAATAGCACAAAAAAGGTGGATGAGAAATGATATAGCGCAAAAAGCAGCGTGAAAATACCTAAAGCCCAGAGATAAACTGATTTTCGACCATAAGCATCTAACGCATAGCCACAAAAAGGCCGAATAATTAGGGCTGATAACGCATAAACTCCAATGATATAACCGACTTGATTTTTATTAGCCCCGAGTACATCTACAGCATAAACTGGAAGTGTTGGCAATAAAAAATAGAAGGCGGTTGCCATCAAAAAATAAGAGATAAAGTGGAGCACGAAATCCCTTGTTAAAATATTATCAGTCTTATGAGTCAAGTCTCCAGTTTTGATCGTGAATAGCGAATAAGACAAAACAAGGAATAAATTGTCATTAATGAAAATTTGAACTCGATTTCTCGTTGCTTTTATGCCATGACTTTTACTATCGTCAATTATTTTTTAAAAATTTAGCTAATAAATGAGTCGAATAAGTTTTTAGGGAACGAATGGCTTAGTAGCTTTGCATTGTCGTAAGACAACTCATTTGGGCCTGGACACATTTTTGAACTTTACAAATTAAAATAAAATGCCAGGTGAATCCCGCACAAAACAAGGCCTCACTCAATTTCGATTTTTCGGGATTGTGCCTCGTTCGAAAGAAAAGGATAACAGTGGACTGTTGCGAGCATAAGGATAGCCTAAATCTTGTCTATTCAGGAGGTTCAAAAAGCCTTCGGGTCCTATGAGTTTAAAAACCCCGATTTATCGGGGTTTTTTTTATGATTAAACTTTTAGGGCAAAAAAATAACCCCTCAGTTATGAGCGGTTTTCAGTTCCTCTTTTCACGACTTAGGATGTCATCTTCTATCTGTTCATCCCATTTTATAGCGACTTGGGGTTGTCATTTGATTGTAAAACAGTTTTCCAGAAATTAAGTTTCAATGATTCGTAATAAGATTGAATAAAATCAAAAAAGGGGCCGAAGCCCCTTTCAATATTTCAGATTTTGGTGTTAACCAATTCTTTCGATCAAGTCAGCAGCTCTGTTAGAGTAGCCAGCCTCATTGTCGTACCATCCTACCACTTTCACTAATGTTCCTTGAGCAGAAGTTAAATCTGAATCAAAAATACAAGAGTGTGGATTACCAACGATATCAATAGAAACGATTGGATCAGTAGTGTACTCTAAGATACCTTTCATTGGGCCATCAGCAGCAGCTTTCATGGCAGCATTCACTTGCTCTGCAGTTACTTCTTTTTTAAGTATTACAGTGAAGTCAGTCAAAGAACCATCAGGAATTGGAACTCTCAAAGCGATACCATCCAATTTTCCTTTTAAATGAGGAAGTACTAATCCAACTGCTTTAGCAGCACCTGTTGAAGTAGGGATAATAGATACAGCACCAGCTCTAGCTCTTCTTAAATCAGAGTGGGGCGCATCTTGAATTCTTTGATCTGCAGTATATGCGTGAACTGTTGATATAAAACCTTTTTCAATACCAAAAGCATCGTCCAAAACTTTAGCCATTGGAGCTAAACAGTTGGTGGTACAAGAAGCATTTGATAGAATAGTTTCGTCACCAGTCATGGTGTCGTCATTAACGCCAAGTACAACCGTTGGGATATTTCCTTTAGCAGGAGCAGAGATTACTACTTTTCTCGCACCAGCTTCAAGATGTCCGCCAGCACCAGCCTCATCTACGAATCTACCAGTAGATTCAAGCACAACATCAACCCCTAATTTGCCCCAAGGCAAGTTTTTTGGCTCTCTTTCTGCGTAAATTTTAATTTCTTTTCCATTAACAACGATACCATCAGCAGTTGATGTTACTGTACCATCGAATCTTCCGTGTACGGAATCATATTTTAATAGGTGGGCTAAAGTTGCCGTGTCAGTTAAGTCATTAATGGCAACAACTTCAATGTTTTCTTTGCTCAACAATACTTTGAAAGTTAATCTTCCGATTCTTCCGAAGCCGTTGATCGCTACTTTGGTCTTGGACATATTCTGAATGTTAATTTATGTGATTCAAAAGAGGCGCAAAGCTAACAAAGCCTAGCACCATATGCAATACAATAGGATGAACGTCCAGTTAGTTCCTGTGGAATCGATTGAAATAAATTTAAGCAAAATGTTTTTGCAATTAATTACTGACTTCTATATTTGCACTCCGAAATAATGGTCCGTTCGTCTAGGGGTTAGGACACTGGGTTTTCATCTCAGCAACAGGGGTTCGATTCCCCTACGGACTACGATTAAAAGCTCAACATCTGTTGAGCTTTTTTTATGCTTCGTTTGGTAGCGTCACTAGATTTATAATTTGAAACTATCATCTAAGTATCTTTTGAATTTTTCTTGATAGTGGTTGCTGATTAATTCTAGTGTGATTTTCACGTCACTCTGCCCTTTTTTTGTTTTAATTGTTATAGTTGGGGGGATACCTGCTTTTACCCATGGGCTGTTATATGTTAAATGGGTCAGTCGTTTGATAATGGTTTTCTCATTTGTTTCAATCATTGATAAATCGAATGAAATTAGATTGTCATCTTGAAAAGCACCTTCACTCACATTTGATTCGATGATCTTGAGATCGCTAAAAAGTACTTTGGTGATTTCGTTTTTTTCATTGCTCACTAAAACTCCGTTATAGCCTATTTTAATGACTTGAGATATGCCGTTGGTAGTATGGAGCTGCGCACCTTTACTTACTGTACCGTTAATTTGGAGTATCAGCCCTGCTATGATGTCCGTACCGAAAAAAACAGATACAGGTAAAATTAATGCTAAACTTACTATTATAACAGCGGATGAATAAGCAGAACTATTATTCAAAAAATACCATAAACTAAAGTAAACCCAAATTAGCAGGAGTATAGCGGCTACTAAAGGCAAGAAATTTTTATTTCTGAAATATCCCCTCGTTTTCAGCCAAATGTTAATGTACCTAATTACCCTCCAAAGAGTAAAAAATGCAGCGCTGGTCAAAAGAAAGAGTATTAAATTCATATCACACCCTTTTCTTTCAATACTTGAAGGACCATAGGCTCTAAATTGGGATTGAGCATGTAAACACCGGGTTTTTTCTCAACAATTAAAGCGGCCCTGGACATTGCTAAAATCACTATCGTTAGCTCATCTTCATACATTTTTGAGATCCTATTTAGTCGCTCGAAATTTAAATGTTTGTGCAGGATGAGTAGTGATAGAATCAACTGCCAATCTTCATTAATTTCTCTCAATACACTTAGTGAAGGTGAAGTTATTGCGCGGATAGTTAATTTATCATGGGTAACGTTCATAATATTGGCTAGCCAGGCATTAAGTGCTACTCCGGGATTACCGTTAGCATAATTAAAGTAAGCATCGAAGAGTTTGGCGGTTTTAACTTCGTTCAATCGATCCTCGCTACCAGCCAAAACTAATTTCAAACCCGTTGACTGATGTCTTTTGATAACTAATTCCTTTAATTCTTCAGATTCAAATGGAGTACATTTAATCATTTCAATAAAATAATTATTGAAAGGCAAAAGTTGGTTGATCAGTGCTGCTGAATGGGAATTGATATTGGCTATAAACAAGCATTTTTTACTGTAATTGTCTATCATTTGACAGATGGATTCTACCACCTCTAATCCATTTTCACTTCGTTCCCACCAGAGCTCCAAATCATTGATTATCATAACACTTCCTTCTGGAATAGTGTCCATTATCTCATTGTAGTTACCATGTAGACCGGTCGCTTCGCTAAGGGACGTTTGGAAGTCTTCAACTGAAATTGAGCCTTCAGGTTTAGCGAATACTTGAAACGTTCTGTTGGTTTTAAAATACTTTAAAGCTTGAAATCGACAAAAAGTAGATTTGCCAGAATTACGATCTCCTAATACGAGAATTCCACCATGAAACCCGTCCTTATAACGTTGAACCGCCTTTTTGAATAATGCTTCGTCTTGAGGGCGAGTGATCCAAAACTCCTTGTCGATAGATGATCTTCCACTAAATAGACTTACATAATAATTAGGCAAGGCTTTTAATACGCCTCTTTTTGGGCTTACTTTATCTTTAAGGTCTAAAAGGCCACTAGTAATAGAAGCTTTATTTTCCTTAGTGAGTTTCTTAGCGAAAATGAGTCCTTTGCTCTTTGAATAAAGTAGTTTTGTGAGCTGCTTAGAACCATACTCTCGCATCGCATTGCTCAATTTGTTCAGCTTAGACCTAACCTTTCTTTCTTTGTAATCTCTCAATGATTTAGAAAAATTTGCTGAGGTGGCTAAAAGCCGATAGGAAGATACAGGCTCGAAGGCCTTTTTAGCACTTTTATCTATTTCCTTGCTGAATTTCTTAAACAGGTCATCGATTAAGGCTATTTCTTTGTCTAAGCCTTCGATACAACTCTTAATGATAACTTCACGCTCTTTTTTGACTAATTCAGCATCTTGATTTTCTAGATTGCTTAGGTTGAAACGAGTAAGGCTTACCATTTCTCTACTCGCTAAAACCAAGCTTTTTAATTGATCTTGAAGGTCTTCCAAGTAATCTTCTGTAGGAAGGATAAGCGAAGTCGATAAATGATGTGCAATCATTTTGCCAATAGGCACCTCAGTAATTTCTTGATTACCAGATTCAGTTGTTACAATGAGGTCTAGATTTTCAGGTGCTTCATCTATCAAAGCCTCAAATCCTTTGGTATGTGCACTGAATAGAGGTAAGAAGCTTAGTTTTTCTTCTAAATCGAACTCAGTATTGATTTTTTTGAATTTGGTACTACCCGTAAAAGACTCTTTGAACTCGTTCAAGGTTTTGATTAATCCGCGCTGAACAGTGTTAGACATCACCGTTTTAAAGTCTCTTATTTTCTCGTCTACTCTGCTTTGGATAGTAGAGCAAGCGACATCAGCCTTGATTTTATTGAATTGGGCGATTAAAATTTTCTCTGATTCAGACGCGAAATCACGGTTTTTTTCTTCAACAATGGCCATTTGCTTGTATTGCTTCTTGAAACTGGCCAGTTCAAAATTAGCATCAAGCTTGGAGAGCATGTCGTTCATGGCCTGAAGATTTTTCCTGAATTCTAATCGAAGCCGATTAGAATAGGTCAAAGAGAGCTTTTGCTGTCTTTCAATCTCTTGTGTGATATCAAGTTGTAGCTGATTAAACGCTACTTCTGGGTTAAGTTCAGTTGAAATTTCTAAACTAGAATGGTTCCATATTTCAATTACCTTCTCAATTTGTTCCTTGATGAATTTGCTATTTCTTATGTCATCTTGTTGCAGTTCAGTCAAAAATGAATTGAGCGATGTATTGCGTTTGTGGTGTAAGAAATGCCTTGCGAACTTTCGGTATTCGAGCTGATAATTTACCCTGTGCTTAAAGTTGGATTGGAATCGTTTTCGAGCCTTGATGCTTCTTACCAAATTGGAGTCAGAGCTTTTCCTCTTTAAGTCTTCTTTTTCAAGTTGAATTTTAAGTTGTTTAGGGAATAAATCAATGTCTGTGTTGAGTTTATTCACGTACCATTCAGTGGCGTCAGCCAAATGGCTATATTTTGCCCCATGCTCTTTTTCTATGAGTGAATTAAGGTATTCATTAATCCCGAAATAGAATTCGTGTTTTATTTTGATCAGTTGTTTGTTCCTACGGTATTTTTCTTCGACCTCTAGGGCAGAGGTGATATTTTTATGTGTGGTTGCAACAATAGCATTCAGTGCTTTCAACCAGTCAAAATTGATTGCGAAAATAGGGGCGAATATTTTTTCATGAACAAGTTCCATAACCTTCAAGCCTCTTTGATCAATTTGCCGTATGTCGTTGGCCAATTTTGGAAACTTTGAAAACTGAACTTCTGGTATGGTTATTAATTGCTCTTGGCTTGGTTTAACAGTATCTATGCTATGACCATATCTTTCGATAACAATGTTTTCGAACTGACTTGATGCATTAATGAGCATAATCGTCCCTAGTTCATTCATCAAAGGGTTGATGAGGTCATAGGTTTTAAGTTGTTGCCCATCGGGTAAATCCATAATCACTAAGTCGGTTTCACCACTTTTGGTTGCGATAATTTCACTCGTAGAGTGGTGATCTAACTCATTATTGATTACATCAATTTCTGCGGTTAACCTATAGCCTAAAAGCGTGCTAGTAAGTCCTTTGATCAAGTCTTCTTTATCATTATTATGCTCATTTATACAGCATATTCTGATATTGGCGGCTTTCCAGTCTAGCGAAGATGTGATATGCCTTAAAAGGTAAATCCCGAAGGCTAAATTGCTGCCTGAGCCGTTCCACCAAAAGTCTATAGAGCTATTCTTACCGAATTTCCTTTCTTTATCTAAATCTAAATAGATGGCGTTGTAATCCTGTTTTTCAAAACTGCTCATGGCAGTTATAAAAGCTTCTTTGTTTTTTGTATTTCGGCTCCAGCCCATTAAAATGGTATTGGGTTGAATGCCCGAAAAACCATAAATCCTAGAGATTTCATCCATGCCGGAGAAAATATCATGGCAAACATGAGTGTGCCTAAAATAGCCCGACTGCTTATCTTTTTCATCAAAGGCAATTTGCGGTTTGGGTAGAATGCTTTCTTTACTTTCAATCAGTTCGAAGGCTGAGAGAATCCCGAGATTACCAGCAATCATTTTCCCTGTTCTGAGTAATTCTGGTCTTACCACTTCAGCTCCGCTGAACATGATAATGTTTGGACGCCAGTTACGTCCTGTGAGACTATCTTTAGTCAGTCTTTGGAGCCCTTTTTTAACCAGCGTAGCCCAAATACTGCTCCAAGCATCACCACTTTCTAATGAAAGTTCTTTTCTTTTTAAATAGAGATAGAGCAGCCCAAGGACAACTGAAGCAGCAATTGTTGCAACGAAGTCGAGTTGAATCATTACAATAAAACAGGCTGCTGCCCCCAATAAACTTATCCAGCCAGATACCTTGAACTGTGGCCTGAAATCAGAACTAGTCCAAGTTTCAAAGGCGCAGCTTAGGTTTAAAAAGCCATAGGTTGTGATGAAAAATATGGAGACAACTCTGGCAATTACGTCCAATTCTCCAATTAATATCCCAGCTTCGGCTATTAAGAAGGTAAGGAGTAGGGCATGGCGTGGTTCATTTGATATGCCGTAGCCTTTCGAAAAGAACTTACCTGTGATTTTATCCACTGCTGTGGCCTGCAAAATCCTTGGGGCTCCAAGAATGCTACCGAGTGCAGATGAAAGCGTTGCCCCCCAAACCCCTGCAATAACAAGTTCTGGTACCAAGGCAATGTCTAACAAAATTTGAGGATTGTTGATCAAAGCATTACCATCTACGGTGAGCGCTAAAAAAGCCGCCAAAATTATATACACCACAAAACCAACGAAGATCGCCATGATTGAGCCTGCAGGAATTGACTTCTTGGCATCTTTAAGATCGCCAGACATGGATACTCCTGCTTCAAAACCTGTAACAGCTGGGAAGAATATTCCAAACAGAAGCATTAAGGGAACAGCCGTTGTGACGGTTGGCAATGCAACGCTTGTATTAGGCCCGAATTCATGACTGCCTGCAAATATTGATATGAGCGAGAGTACAATCGCTGCCATAATGAAATATTGCGTTTTTAAGGCCAGAGAAGTGCTTATGAATGTTACGGTGGTCACAACAAGCAATACAATACTGCCCGTCAACCGAATAGAATTAATATCTGTACCTAATCCCCAAAAACTCAAAAAACTCTCAGAGAAACCAATGAGGTATAAACTAACGCTGAAAGAGAGTCCAACGAAAAGTGCGAGTCCTAGGGTTCCTCCGATCGGAAGGCCTAAACTGCGCGATATCATATAGTATGTACCTCCAGCCTCTACTTTTTTGTCGGTAGCAATGGAGCTTACACTCAATCCTGTAGTAATGGAAATAATATGAGCAACAATGATAATACCAATGGTGGCGAGTAATCCGGCTTCCCCAACGATTGTAGGTAGCCTTAAATACATAATTACACCTAATATGGTAAGTATTGATGGGGCAAAAACCCCTCCGAAGGTTCCAAATTTGTTGGATTTAGCCATTCTTCTCTTTTCTGTTTGAAGTTTTGATCTTTCGACTTATAATAAAGGATGAAGTCACTGTAATATGAGAAAAAAATACATAACGTTGTGACCTCTATTTAATACTTTAGTCTAAAAATCAAAGAGGATATAACCTTATGAATTTCTCGAGTCCGTATATCATCACTATTCTAATTTCGAGTGTAATCATCATTTCCTTTCTTTTTAGCAGGTTTTCTAGAAAGACTAATATTCCAAGTGCCATTTTATTAATTCTATTTGGGGTGGCAATTAAGCTGGGGATGGATCAGCTTGAAATAGCTAGTAGTGGTAGTATTTTAAAGGTATTGGAACTATTAGGAGTAGTGGGTTTAATCATGATTGTACTTGAAGCGGCATTAGACTTGAAGCTCACCAAGGACAAAAGGCCATTGATTATAAAGTCATTTTTGATCGCCTTTGTTTCTCTTGGGCTCTGCAGCTTTAGCATTGCATGGATCATCAATTACTTTATCATCGATAGTTTTTTTCAGTCACTCTTTTATGCCATTCCATTGTCAATTATGAGTAGTGCAATTATCATCCCTAGCGTGGGGCATTTAAGGCCAGATAAGAAGGAGTTTTTGATCTATGAAAGTACGTTTTCAGACATTCTTGGGATTATGTTTTTCTATTTCCTGTCAGGCTATGCCGATAGCACAGATGCAGGTGCTATAGTCTTAGGGATTACAGGAAATATTGTGGTCACCATTGTGGTATCTATCATCATTAGTTATGCAATGGTCTTGCTTTTACAGACTTTGAAAGAAAAGGTTAAGCTCTTCTTTTTGATTGCATTGCTTATCCTGTTGTATTCAGCAGGTAAAATGATGCATATGTCTTCACTCTTAATTATTTTGGTTTTCGGACTTGTATTGAATAATTATCAGCTCTTTTTCAGGGGTAAATTACAAAAGCTGATTAAAAGTGAAGCAATTGACCATGTGTTAGAAGATTTTCATGTAGTTACCCTTGAATCGGCCTTTGTAATTCGCACATTCTTCTTTGTTATTTTTGGAATCACGCTTGATCTGGCGTCACTTAACGACATCAATACAGCCTTGATTGGTGTAGGAATTACACTATTAATGTATTTGATTAGGTTCGTATGCCTAAAATCTGCCGGTTTAAAGAGTATGATGCCAGAGTTACTAATTGCTCCAAGGGGTTTAATCACAGTATTGTTATTCTTCTCTATTCCTGCTAATTATTTGTTCGAAGGCTTTAATCCAGGGATTCTCCTTTATACCATTATCCTGACCAATATCGCCATGTCAGCTGGTTTGATTTTCAAACCTACTGATGCAGAAGATATTGAGAAATTGGCTTTCCCAGATATTGAAGAGTTAGATAAAGAACTGGAAAAAATCAAAGCATCAAAATAGTTGCCAGTTTGGTCAAACTAATCAGCTTTAATGCTGGCTAACTTTTATAGACATTTCTGTTCCAGCGATAGTCACTTTTCCATTACTAGCCTTGACTGCTTTGAGGATTTCTGTGAATAAAAGATCCTTAGTCATTCTTCTCTTTTTGAAATCAACGATGTACCGAAGCGTAAAAGTGATCTAGTTTTCATTGAAAGCAATTGAAACCATTGGGGAAAGTTGAGCTTTTTCGATATAAATCTGGTCAGTCAGTTTGTCCCAAGATTCTTGAGAATCATTAGCGAATTGACCAAGATTATCATTGAGGATTTTGTCGAGAACACCTCGGAAATATTCGTAGTCGCTTTCAGTTTTAATCTAAATTTTGATTTCGTCCCATAAAAAGGGGAAATCTCTTGAATAGTTGAAGACGGGTTCTTTGAAAATGAAATTATTAGATAGGCGCACCATTTCCCCATTATAAAGGTACCCATCTACCTAGTCGCCCACTTGCATCAGAGTAGTTCTTAAAATTCCAATATCTACCACATCACCTTTAATACCTCCTAATTGGATTCTGTCGCCCACCTTGAAAAAATTGCCTGATAGTATCGCCAAGAAACCGGCAATACTGACAATGACCTCTTGCAAAGCAAAAGCAATTCCCGCACCTGCTAAACCAAAAGCAACACTCAAGTTAGATAGGTTGTAATTGAGGATCAACATTACTGCAATGGCAAAGAGTCCATAGGTAATGAATGAAGCCAATTTACGGGCTTGATAGCGCGTAGAAGCATTAGAAACATATTTGGTCAAGAGCCGCCTGCTGATTTTTCCAATCAGGAACAAGGTAATAATCGCAATGAGCACATAAAGCAATTTTTTAGCAAAAGGGTCTTCCAGAAAATCAAATAGTGCGTTCATTTGGGTGCGTCAAAAAGTACGATGGTACAAATTAATGATTAATCACCTCAATAGGCTCAACCTTCTTTCTTCATCATTCTCATTTTGAGGAGGGCGGCATTGGGCTTCTTCATAGGTCCAGATATCAAATCAGCGATCAACTTGGTTTTAGGGAATTGCTCCAAAATAATTTTGATGAAAACAGTTAACGGAATGGCCATGATCATTCCTGGAATTCCCCAGATATAACCCCATAGCATCAACATGACTAGAATTGTAATGATATTGATGGAAAAGGATTTACCCATCATAACAGGCTCAAGAACACCACCGAAAAGTGCTTGCACACCAGTGATTGAGAGCGCGAAGAACAAGAGTGTAGACATGGATTCAATTTCGATAAAGGCAAATAAAGCAAGTAGAATAACAGTTACGAAAGAGCCAATCATTTGAACGAAATTGATCACAAAAGCAAAAAGTCCCCAGAAAATAGGGAAGCTCACACCAAAAAATACACACATCAAGCTTATTCCTATGCCAGTGAAAAGGCTCACAAAAAACTTTACTTTAATAAAGGTGACAAGGTCTTTCTCTATTTTCATAAAGGCCTTGATCGAGGCAAACTCCTTTTTAAGAATAGTACTATTGAGCAACTTCTGAAAGTTAATCGATTCTGCTAACCAAAGGATTGCAAAAAAAGCAGTCATTAAGGTCATCGAAATGGTGTTGCCTACAAAGCCTAAAATCGAGCCCATATTTTTAACTGATGAATCTTTTTTCAGAAAGTTAGCAATTGTGTTTTCGCCCTCTAAAATTTTCACTCCAAAAAAGGCCTCTAGGTTCTGAACAAGATCTAAGATCTTGACTTCTGCTTTTTGAAAAATGTCATTTTCAGGCGAAAGGATCTCTTTACTTGATAGTTGAATCAATTCCCCACCTACCTTAAGAATGCCAGCGATAATGAGGATAACTATGGTGATACTTAATGTTTTGTGAACGTTCTTTTTGTTGAACCACCGCATCATGGGTAGAAACAATAAAGCGATGAACATGGAAAAGATCAACGGAATAAGTATGAAGGATAAAATCTTTAGCAAATAAAAGACTAGGGGAATGACAATTATAAGAAGGAGGGTATTGGTAGTTTTTAGGTCTTTCATCTGGAATTAATAAGCTTATGGTCTCAAACGAAAAACCCGAGAAGTTGAGTTATGTTTTGCTCAATCAATCTCGGGTTTTTTTAGAAGATATTTTTATTGATCAATAAATTGCTTTGCGCTGTAATGCCCAAGCTTCATTTTCAATGTATTCATCATAAGTACTTAATTTATCTATGAAGCCCTTAGGTCCTAACTCCACAATTCTATTGGCAACAGTTTGAGTAAATTCGTGGTCATGAGAAGTGAAAAGCACCGTACCAGGGAAGTCTTTTAAAGCATTGTTAAATGCTTGAATCGACTCTAAGTCCAAATGATTGGTTGGTTCATCAATAATCAGCAAGTTGCCTTGTTTTAGCATCATTCGGCTAAGCATACAGCGAACCTTTTCTCCCCCAGAAAGTACACTGCACTTTTTGAACACCTCTTCGCCAGAGAAAAGCATTTTACCCAAGAAACCACGGATATAGACTTCATCTTTTTCTCCTTCTGAATATTCACGAAGCCAGTCGATCAAGTTTTCACTAGTAGTGAAAAACTCTGCATTGTCGTTTGGTAAATATGAGTTGGTAATGGTTTGTCCGAATTTGAATTCACCAGCATCCGATTTTTGAGCGCCATTAAGAATTTCGAAAAGTCCTGTAGTTGCCATACTGTCTTTGCTCAAAAAAGCAATTTTATCGCCTTTGTTCACAAATAGGTCAAGCTTATTGATTAAGGTTTTGTCTTCTGTTTTTTTACTTAAGCCTTTAATCTCTAAAATTTGGTCGCCCGCTTCTCTGCCTTGGGTAAAGATAATGGCAGGGTAGCGCCTTGTTGAAGGCTGGATATCGTCAATATTGATTTTTTCCAAAAGCTTTCTTCGGCTCGTTGCTTGTTTAGATTTAGATGCATTAGCACTAAATCGGGCAATAAACTCTTGCAGCTCTTTCTTTTTCTCTTCCGCTTTTTTGTTGGAAGATGACCTTTGGGTCAATGCCAATTGGCTCGATTGATACCAGAAAGAGTAGTTGCCTGTGTAGAGCTTTACTTGGCTGAAGTCGATGTCAACAATACTGGTACAGACGGTATCTAAAAAGTGTCTATCGTGAGAAACAACGATTACAGTGTTTTTGAACTCTAATAAAAAGTCCTCTAACCAAGAAATCGTATTGATATCCAAGTCGTTGGTAGGTTCATCAAGAATTAATAAATCTGGATTGCCAAAAAGCGCTTGTGCTAAAAGTACTCTTACTTTTTGATTACCATTGAGATCTTTCATTAAGCTATAATGCAAGTCTTCGGTTATATCTAGGCCACTTAAAAGAGCGGCAGCCTCAGATTCGGCATTCCAACCATTCATTTCTGCAAAAAGACCTTCTAATTCAGAGGCTTTGATTCCATCTGCTTCAGAAAAGTCTGGTTTCATGTAAATGGCATCCTTCTCTTGCATGATCGACCACAATAGGGTATGGCCCATCAAAACAGTGTCAAGCACAGTGCTTTCATCAAAGGCAAAGTGGTTTTGGTTCAAAACAGCCATTCGTTTACCCGGCTCAAGAATTACTTGTCCAGAGTTAGCGTCAACTTCACCCGAAAGGATTTTCAAGAAAGTAGATTTTCCGGCTCCGTTAGCTCCAATTACGCCATAACAGTTATTGCCCGTAAACTTAATGTTGACTTCGTCAAAGAGTACCCTTTTTCCGTAGGCGAGTGAAATGTTTTGAGTTGATATCATAACCACTAATTTTGAGGCCGCAAAGGTAATAGGATCAAATGGGAAAGGGAAGGATGGAGCCAACTTTATGATTGTAAGTTCTTGAGGTTGAAAATATTGGAGTGATTGTAAGTTGAAAAGGACTACTTTCGCAGGATTTTCGGATATGTCAAGCTTTACTGAGGAGCAATGGATCGACTGGGTTGATCGGCTTGCAATAGATGATTATGTAGTGATAGATGATTTATTGAACGAAGATTTGTTCAACGAAATCAGATCTTACTTTATAGCGAGATTAGCCTCAGATGGCTTTTCTGATGCGGCCATTGGCGCGCTAAATGAGAAACAATTAGAGAAATCCATTCGTGGAGATAAAATTTATTGGTTAGAAAGAGAGGACGATATTAAAATGTCTTCCTTTTTTATCCTGACCGATGAGTTGATCCAAAAGTTAAATCAGCTCTGCTACCTCAGTCTCTCCGGTTCAGAATTTCATCTGGCTCATTACCCTATTGGCGCTTTTTATAAAAAACATATTGATCAATTCAAAGGAAGAAGCAATCGGTTGATTTCGGTAATTATATATTTGAATATTGGCTGGAAGACTGGCGATGGGGGAGAACTGAAGATATTTAAACCCGATGGCACGGACTTTTTAGTAGAGCCTTTGGCAGGAAGATGTGTAATGTTCAAAAGTGATACCGTTCCCCATGAGGTATTGAAAACAGAAGTCAATCGCTATAGCCTAACGGGTTGGTTACTTTATCAGCCGTCAAGCTTAGGTTATTTATTAGGTTGAAGCATCTTAAGCTCTTCTGAAGCCATTTCGAGGAGCTATTTTCAAATATTCAGAACTTCTATTTTAAGATTACCTCAATTACTACAGGTAAGTGATCAGATGGATATTTTTTGTCTTTTGAATCGCTCAGCACTGCATATTTTTTAACCTCTGCCCCTTTCTTACTAGTAAATATGTAGTCAATTCTTCTAGTAACGGATTCGTTATGTTTGAATCCGTTGAAAGTACCTTGAGGTCCAAATACTAAGGCTGTACTATAATATCGAGAGTCAATCATTTCATTACTCAGTTTTTTGATGGGTGCGCTGCTAGGTTCAAGGTTTAAATCACCCATTAAAAAAACCGGTAAACACTCAATATTTAGTTTGTCGATTTGAGCAAGAATCAGATCGACACTTTTTATTCTTGCTGTGTCCCCGATATGATCAAAGTGAGTGTTGAAAACCCAAAACTTTTCTTTTGTGGTTTTTCTTTCGAAAAGGGCATACGTGCAAATCCTTTCCAAGGCCGCATCCCAGCCTTTGCTTGGTTTTTCTGGAGTTTCTGAAAGCCAAAATGTAGAGTCAATAATGACAGTTAAAGACTGCCCCTTATAGAATATCGCGCTATATTCTCCATTGAATTTACCATCATCTCTGCCTACCCCTACATAGCTGTAATCTGATAACGCATCATCCAGAAAACTAACTTGGTGATATAGTCCTTCTTGAATACCGAAAACTTCTGGTTCAATAAATTTTATTTGATTTGACATCCATCGCTTCCGCAATTCCCAATGGTTTTCCCCGTCACTTGGACTGTCATAGCGAATGTTATAGGTCATCAATTTAATTGAAGTCTGTGCTTTCGCAGAAACATTCATGACTAGTAACAGCGAAAGGAAGAGCAATACTTTATGCATAGTTCAAAGGTCGGATTAGGTTACTTCATTCCCAAATAGTTTTATCGATTCTGATAGTTGGTGGAATGACTTAATTGTTCTTATTTTTATTGTCTTTCTTTTTGAAAAGACCTCCAATTTTTGAGAAGAGCCCTTCTTTTTTCTTTTCAGTGGGGGCAGTCTCAAATTCCATGGATTTTGGTTTTTCGGCATTGGAAAAAAGCCTTTTGATAAAACCATCCTCTTCCACCGCCACACAGCTCATTTGGTTAAGTACTGCCAAAGAAGGAGGCCCAAATTCAGCCCTAGTAATAGAGTTGAATTGTGGGTTCGCATTCATTTTTTTAAGCATCAGGGCGAAAAGGGGTAAAGCAGAGTTTGCGCCTTGGCCCATGCTTGTGTTGTTAAAACCGAGCCGATGGTCATCAGAACCTACCCAAGTAACGGTGATCAACTTAGGTGTAATCCCAACAAACCAACCGTCTTTATTGGATTGTGTGGTGCCCGTTTTTCCAGCGATATCATTTTTAAGACCATATTTCCATCTTAAACGAGTGGCTGTGCCTTCGTTCACTGTGGCCTTCATCATTTCAATCATCATTTCTCTAGTCGCTTCAGAATAGGCTGGTTCAGGGCTGATTTGAGGCTTGAATTCAGCGAGTACATTTCCTTGGTTATCTTTAATTTTAGAAATGAAGTAGGGTTTCGAAGTTTTTGCGTGATTGACAAAGCCCGTATAAGCAGTAGCTAACTCTAGTAAAGTCATTTCTGCCGTGCCTAACGCAATGGAGGGTACTTCTGGCAGTTCTGATTCAATCCCCATTTTATGCGCTTGGGCAATCACATTTTCTAGGCCTGTGGCTTCAAGTATTTTTACTGCTACTGTATTGACGGAGTTACTTAATGCACCTTTCATGGAGTAACTTATGTCGTAATTCCCTTCTCCTCCAGAGTTTGTCGGGGTCCAATTATTATAATTAGTGTAAGTGACTTTCTGTGCAGAATAGTGTTCACAAGGATCAAGGCCTGCTTCTAGTGCAGCAGTATAAACGAAGGGTTTAAATGTTGAACCCACCTGCCTTTTACTTTGACTCACATGGTCGAATTGAAAATGTTCGAAATCGATACCGCCCACCCAAGCTTTTACCGCTCCGTTTCTGGGATCAAGCGAAAGCATCCCCGTGTTTAAGAATTTTAAATAGTGTTGAATGCTATCGATGATACTGGCTTTCACTATTTTTTTTCCAGACCAATCGAATAATTCCATAGTATGAGGAACACTTAGCGAATCCATGATTTGCTTTTTATTTAACCCACGGGCCTTTAGTGCTTGGTATTTTGGATGCTTGATCAAATTGCTTTCAAATAAATCTTTTCCCTTTGCCCAAGGTGGATTTGCGCTATAAGATTTTTCGAAATCTAATTGAAGCCCACTCATATGCTCCGTCATGGCTTCTTCTGCCATGATTTGCATGTCATAATCTAGGGTAGTATAAATTTTTAGACCGCTTGTGAACAGGTTGATAACTTCACCTTTTTTATTCTTATTCAATTTTGTCCAGGCCTTCAACTCTTTTTTGACTTGTGCTCTAAAATAAGGTGCAACTCCTTCATTATGACTGAAGCTTCTGTAATCAAGTTTTAAGTTTTGACTTGTGGAAATCCCAAGCTCTTCAGCTGTTAGGTAATTGTACCTTGCCATTTGAGAAAGTACTACGTTTCGCCTTTGTTTACTCCGTTCTGGGTGAAGCCTTGGGTTGTAGAAGTTTGAATTTTTAAGCATTCCAATGAGCACTGCGGCCTCAGATAGGCTTAAATCTTCTGTTTTTTTATTGAAGAATTTGAGCGATCCACTTTCAATTCCATAGGTATTATCGCCAAAGGAAACTGTATTTAAGTAAAGTGTTAGTATTTCTTCTTTAGCATAAATTTTTTCTAAGCGCAAAGCGATAATGGCCTCTTTGGTTTTATTCACAGGCATAGAAAAAATGCCATAGCCAGCCCTAGGGAAAAGGTTTTTGGCCAGCTGCTGCGAAATGGTGCTTCCGCCACCTGAGGATGCATCTTGCAACAAAAGTGTTTTGAAAATAACCCGAAACAGGCTTCGGTTATCAATGCCAGTATGTTCATAAAAACGAGCATCTTCTGTGGCAATAAGCGCTTCAATGAGATAATTTGGAATTTCTTCGAAAGTAATGGGTTGCCTATCGAAAATGTAGAATTTGCCAATCAACTTTCCATTGGATGCATAAAGCTCTGAAGCCTTGCTTTGTCTGATCTCTTTGAGTTGTTGTTCGTCAGGTAGGGGAGTCCACAATTGAAAGTAAACTGAAAGAATAAAAAGGAGGAGTAATGAAATAGAAATCAATGCGCCTTTAATCAACCATTTGAAAATGCTGAGTTTGAAGTTCTTTTTGCGTTTGTTCATGGATGGTTCAAGCTAGTTGACCCATTTCTGCATGAGCCGTGCCAAAATGGATTTAGTATAGAGAGTTGGCAATTGGGCAGGCTTTAAGATGGTTTTTCTAAGAGTCTCATGACCCAATCAACCCACTAAGATTTTCATTTTGAATTTAATTTTCTTGATTTGGAAAATTTTAGCAAGAATGTTACAAATCCTTACAACCAACCCCTTCTTTTAAAATAGTAGATCATGCCTGAGGCTACCGTAATAATCGCACACCAGAAAATTGGGTAAGCATATTTGTAACTCAATTCTGGGAAGTTTTCGAAATTCATTCCATAGATGCCCGCCATAAAGGTGAGAGGGATAAACACCACTGAAAAAATCGTCAATACCTTAAGGATGTCATTCAACTTGTTATTCATTTTGTTGTTGTAATGATCCATTAAGTCTTTTTGCTCATCCATGTAGAGCTCCACATTTTCTGTAAGGTGAGTGACATGGTCGAGTAAATCCTTTAAGAACGGGGATGTCTTTTTTTCAATGAGTATTGTTTGAGATTTATTGAAGTTGATGACGCTTTCTTTTAATGGCCGAGTGGTTCTTCTTAACCAATTCAGTTCCTTTTTCATCGTGCTCAAACGATCAATAAATGCCTGTTTTGGATTATTGTTTAGTTCTTCTTCCAAATTATCTAGACGGTCACCGTATAATTCGGTGACGATCAAATAATGATCAACGATAACATCCAGTAAAGCGAATGCTAGGTAATCGGCACCTCTCAGCCTGATTTTACCCTTATAACTTTTGATTCTTTCGCGTACACCATCAAAATTATCTTTAGCATCTTCTTGAAAAGTGACCATGAAATTTTTACCGACAACCATGGAAAACTGCTCATGAGCAATTTTATCATTTTCTTGCCGCACCATCTTACAAACTTGAAAGAAGTAATTATCGTATTCTTCCCATTTTGGCCTTTGG
>JBLIKG010000014.1:0-20821 GCA_047636255.1 Roseivirga sp.
TGCATCAACGATTCTAAAGGAGCATTAATAAGCGTAAGTGGAGTTCGTAATTCGTGAGAGATGTTGGCGAAAAAACGTGATTTAGCTTTATCTAGCGCTTGTAAATCATTATTTGTTTTAGCAATTTTTCTTCGACTCCATAAAATGAACCCTACAATTATGAGTAACAAAAGTGCAATAATGATCAAAATCAACCTTTGCTTGACTTGAAGCTTTTGTTCACTCAGAAGAAGTTCGTTTTTCAATTCTACCCTATCCACTTCATGGGTAACCTGCACTTCGGCTAAATTTTGAAAATACTTATCGGTGTTAATTTCGGATTGGATATAAAAAAAACAATGGTAATAGTCTAGGGCCTTTTTATTCATCCTTTTTTTTCTATAACAAACCGCTAAGTTGTTCAAGGAATTGGATGCAAGGCCCTTCAGACCGGCAAGCATAGAAATATCAAGCGCCTCTAAGTAATATGGAATTGCTTTGTCGTACTCCTCTTTAAGAAGAAAATCATAGCCCATATTGTTCAGAATGAAGGCCTTAAGTAGATTGTTATCGATTTCTTTGGCCACGGATAAGCCCTCCTCAAACGTTTTAATAGTTTTAGCTTCCGTTTGATATAAGCCAGCTACATTTAGATGCCTAGACAAAGATTCCATCATCAATGTATCAGACCTATTTAAATCTGCTTTTAATAATTCGATGGCTTTGTTTGCATACTCTAACCTTATTTGATTGTCTTGCTCCAATATAATTTCAGAATAAAGCAGGTTAGATTGGCTCACTGGATCATTATAAGTTTCAAATATTGGGATGGCGCGTCTAAAATAGGGCTCGTATGGGCGGTCAATTAGATTTCCAAGACGAATGTTATTTGCAATTTCGAAGCAAGCGATGGCTATGGTTTTATTGTCTTGAAGTTTTTCTGCTAAATAAAGTGTCCTTGTATAATATTGATATGCTTCAGTTACTTTTCCAGCCCATTTAGACTCTCTACCTAGTCTTTCATTAAATTCCATTTCCAATCTTTCATTTCCCTCAACTTTCTCTAATTGATCTTGCAACTTCCTTATTTTATCTTCTGATTTCTCATTTTTAAGATTTTCTAAAAACATCATTCGATCTGGAACGGCTAGGTCTCTTGACAAAAATTGAATTAAGGAGTCTGTTTTATTTGATAGTTGATAAGTGTGAGATTGACTATTTGATGTGAATGGAATGATGATCAAACTCAAATAAATGAAAAGTACTAGCCATTTAAAATGGAATTTTATTTGCTGCTTAGTTGAAGTCATCTTAAGCATAAATTGAAATCGAGTTTGTATGGCAAAAGAACAATAAAGTCTCTTCTAATTTGATGAATTATCTAGTAATCTCAGAAATCAGACTAAGCAATATAGGATTTAATTTATGCCAGTTGCGAGTTTATTCGAAATGGTAGGATTTAGTTTTCGCCTTTTTTTTGTTCCACAACTTAAGAGATAATCTTTTCAAGATATTTTACAAAAACATCAATTTGACACGATATACAATATCGTGCTGTATCACATAGTTGCATGGGCGCGCTTCTTTCGATCATTTTATCTGAATCTCCCTGTCAATTTCAAATTGAATAACTCTAGATTTCATTAATCGAAAGAAAAACATAATACCGTAAAAGACTCTGATTGAACCAAACAAAAAAGGCCTTGAATGTATTTCAAGGCCTTTTCTAATTTGATTGATAAAATTTATTTCTCGATCACCCCACCTTTTGCACTATCTACTACAATTTTAGGTTTGCCCTTTCCCGAAACAATCCAACGCACCATTACTGTGCTGTTTCCTGGGATGTTTTCCAACACCAATTTGGCTGGATCTATTTTTTGTTCGGTAGTAAGCGCAAGGTCATTATCCTGAACAATCATACCTACCTGTACATCTACTCCAGAAATAGTAACATAATCAGGTCGCTCAATTTTGTATTTCAAATCTTGAGAGGCGTGAGTAGGCATTAATCTGTCATTTTTGATTATTGCCGTTATTTCACGAAGTCCTCCGCCAAGATCTTTTTCCGTCACTTTATCTATGCTTAATAATGGCATATGATGCGCATGATAAAGCGCAAAAGACATGTTTCTGTGAAGTTCTTCTTCCAACATAAATCCAGGTGTCGCTCTACCAAAGTTTTTCTTAAAGCCTCCAATTTCTATTTCACCATAAGTTGGGTGGTTATAAGTTGCCCAATTAGTAAAAGCATCCCCAGCAAGCAGCTCTTTATCAAAATCATAACTTTGATCACGATCGCGTCCTTCAGTCTTATAATAAGCGAAACTTGAGAAAATCTCATTGGTGAAGGTGTAAATACCTCTGCTGCCATAGAACCAATCCAACTCCCCACCAAATACTGAGTATAAATCTTTATACACTGTTAAGTAGCGATAGCCAGGAAGCATCTTTTGGCCTTTCATACCAATAGCATCATAAATACGAATGTCAGCTCTATTGTAAGTAGCTAAATCTTCTTCAGCGCCAGGACCTCTTAAAATCATACCTCCACTATTATGGAAACTTTGGCCGCCAGCAATATTTGGATGCGCCAAAACGAAATCTGCTACAGCACGATTTTCAGGTGCGCTGAACGGGTATTTTAATGCACCGCGTTGAATATAATCTGGCTGCCATTTCCATGCCCAGTCTCTATTTGGATCATAAACACCTGGTCTATCTTCATTTACTCTGCCATCACCGTCATTGTCGATACCTTCAGAACCTAGCATTTCATAACGCTCCGCTGTAGTGATGTCATCTGGTCCGATTTGGAGCATTTTTCGTGGATCAAGTGGGTCAACAATGAAATCACCATACTCACTTTTTCTACGCATGCTTGTTACAGAACCGTCACCATCTAAATCGTCTAAACCATCTTCATCCACTAAGCCATCACGGTCGTCATCCAAAGGCATCATGCCCGAACGAGGAGAGCTACCTGAGTTTGCCTCTTTCATATAATTGTTCCTTGCATCAGGGTTGATGGTTGGCACAATATAAAATACACGGTTATCAAGCATATCAGTAATGTAATCTACATCACCAAAATTTTCAGTCAGGTACCAGGCGGTGTAAACACAAATTTCAGCACCCTGTATCTCGTTTGAGTGAATATTTCCGTCAACATAAAAAGCAGGTTTTCTATCGGCATTTCCTTTTTTGTAATTGGTTACTTGAAGCATCCAAATGTCACGTCCCTCATAGGACTTACCTATAGAAACACGCCTTACCAAATCAGGATGTGCGGCAGCTATTTTCTTAGAAATTTCGGCCAATCCTTCTGCTGTATAATATCGGTTAAAAGCAATGTCAACTTTTGGGTTGTGCGGAGAACCTGCAGCCCTGAAAATTTCGTCTGCATTTTGTGCAAAACTGGTTACTGGTAGTGTTAAACCTACCATGATTAAACCAGCGAATAAGTTTGATATATATCTTTTCATCGGTTCTCTTATTTAAGGTTTACTGTAATATTATCTACACCTGCATGCGGAGCGCCAGCTTCGATCTGAACTGAACCTTTCCCCTTTACAAGCCAAGTAAATTGTTGTGATCCATCACCATTAAGGTTGTCTATTGTCTCGATTCTTCTGCCCGAAACAACTTCTTGGCCATTGCTGAGTTTCAATTCTACCCTTATAGGTCTTATCCATCGTGAACGAGCTCCCATTTGAGTATGAGTTGGTAATGTACCTGCATTATAAACGTCCACGGTAATCCTGGTCATGCCTTTACCTACTGCTTCAGACTTAAGGTTCACTAACTTAACATCGGCCTGCATTTTCACTAATTCAACAATAAAATCATTGTTCTTTTTAGATGCACCCTCTACCATGGCCATAGGAGGATTATTCATTTTGAAAGGTGCAATACCTCCAACTTCGACTTTTTGATTTGGGAAATCAGGATGCGTGATTTCTTTCCAATCCACAAAATAATTATCGAGCTCTTGCTGAGCTGCCCATCTTAAGAAATTCACTTCTGGGTTCTTGTCCTTATTGGCTTTCATAGTAGAATCCTCCTTTGCAGTGGGCACCCACCAACCTGGAGTTCCAATGCTCAATCTTCCAAAATGGAAATAAGCCCATTGTAAAAAGTCACCGCCTTGCTCGCCAGAAGCGGGTGCATTTTTCATCGCTACCGACTTATTGTAAGCATCTGAAATGAATTTATTCAAATCAGCATCTTCACTCAATACACTAGTCACAACTCTTTTTGATGCTCCAGCACGATTGAATTTCCAAGGGCTAGAAAGATTATTCCCTGGACCAAAGGTGAATACTCCGAATAGATTCCACTTTGTGTAAAGTAAATCTAGCATCGCTCTATTTTCTTTTTCAGACACTGAATGTTCACCAGCTCCTGCTTCGAAGTATGGGAACTCATAGGTTAAATTCTTTCTGAAGTGTATGCCGCCTTCACCATCTTCATTAAAGCTGCCATCTTGATCATTATCTTTTCCTTCAGTAAATATTTTATACTTACCTTTTTCGCCTTCGGCTTTATTCGCCTTAATCATTACACGGCTATCGGCAGGGTGAGTAATCCAGTCGCCAGTTGCATCTTCAACACGCATCCAAGTAACAAGGCCATCTCCGTTTAAATCATCGAATGGATCTTCATTCAACTTACCGTCACGGTCATCGTCAGTTTGTTTTGCATTACCACTTCTCTCATATTTCAATTTCGCGAAATATTGTTCAGAAGCATCTGGGCTCATATTTGGGAAAACATAAAAAGTAGTTTTTTCTAATACGCTAGCATTATCTTTCACAACACCTTCGGCAAATCGAACAGCCAATTCGACACCAATAAGATGCGAACCTTCTACCCCACCAACAATGGCCATCGCTGGTTTACTATCTACGTCACCTTTGCCAAGAGTAATCATCCAAATGTCTTTACCGCCATCGGTTTTGGTGATTGATTCTAGTTTCACATCGGGCGAACTGCTTGCTAGTTGCTTAAGCCTTGCGGCAAGCTGAGCAGCATTGTTGTAATCTTGGGACTTTAGTGAGAAAACGCTAAAAAATAAAAGCGCCCCAACTAACCCAATTTTGAGTTTCTGATTCATAGGCTAATTTTTTGATTGAATTAAGGCTACAGTTTAACAAATAATTAGCCTCAAAGCAGAATGAATATTGTAGGCATTCAAATGCTCTTTTGAATGGTGACTTATTTTTTTAAGTGGCAAGCCCACTTTTGACAAAATTTTGGATTTTCTTTCTATTTCTTTATGAGTCTAAAGAATACATCAATGAAATACCTATAGCAATAAAATTCAGGCTAAGGTAACTCCACTACCAACTTCCCGAAAGCCCCTCCCTTTTTCATGTCATCAAAAGCAGAAATGGCTTCTGAAAAAGGCCTTACAGAATCGATAATCGGTTTAATTTGATAGAGGTTGATGAAATCCACCATATCGGCAAATTCCGAGTCATTACCCATGGTGGAGCCCTGAAGGGTGATTTGACCCCAGAAAAGCCGGAACATATCGAGGTTCGCAGGCATCCCATTAGTCGCTCCGTAAAAAACAATCTTGCCAGCAGGCTTGGCCATTTTGATAAAATCATTGATCTGATTCCCTCCTGCACTGTCAATCACTACATCAAAGCCTCCAGAAATTTTCATCGCCTCTTTTTGCCAGCCTTCAGTTTTGTAGTTAAAACCCGCTTTGGCGCCTAAACCAATACAGGTATCCATTTTCTCTTGCTCACCAGAAGTCACATAAACATTGGCTTTAACCGCTATCGCGAAGAGAAAAGCAAATTGGGCTACTCCTCCTCCGGCACCTGAGATCAAAACGTTTTTACCTTCGCTGATTTGGCCGTGGGTAAAAACAGCACGGAAAGCGGTCAATCCGCCTAAAGGCAAGGCAGCAGCTTCTGCCCAATTGAGGTACTGAGGTTTTGCGAAGACTTTATCGGCATCTACGGTAATGTATTCAGCAAAAGTACCATGGTTCGGCATTCCGATAATGCTATATGCTTTAGATTGCACTTTTGGATCCTCTCCCCAATCGACATTGGGGTTAATGATGACTTCTTTACCGATTAAATCTTTCGAAACATCTTCCCCAACAGCTTCAACAATCCCTGCTCCATCGGAACCTAAAATAGTACCGAATTGAATATTCGGATACTTCCCCTCTCTGATCCATTGATCTCTGCGGTTGAGAGCCGCAGCTTTGATTTGAACCAAGACTTGTCCTTTGTGAGGACTTGGTTTGGTCATTTCATGAAAATGAAGTTTTTCTTCAGGATTGTTAGTGAGAACTAGTGCTTTCATAATGGATTAAATTTCAAACAGTAAACACCTAGCCTTAATGAAAATAAGAATTCGAACTAGAATGGTGCCTCTTCTCCACTTGGCGGCAATGCTGATGGACTATCATTGCCATTCGCTTTACTTTGGTAAGTCATAGAACCACCTCCACTGCCTCCTGATTCAAAGCTAGAAGCACCTGAGGTTGGGAAAGTCGCTCCATAACTTCCACCAAAACCACTGACATCAAGGTCTGTGAACTTGGTATACTTACCGATAAATTTCAGCTGCACATTCTCTAAAGAACCGTTTCTGTGCTTGGCAATAATTACTTCTCCAATGCCTTGGGTAGGCATTCCATTCTCATCTTGCGTTATTCCATAGTATTCTGGTCGGTAAAGGAACATTACCATATCAGCGTCTTGCTCAATTGAACCAGATTCCCTCAAATCTGATAACTGTGGTCGCTTATCTCCACCACGGGTTTCAACCGCTCTACTCAATTGCGAAAGTGCAATTACAGGCACGCTTAATTCTTTGGCTAAATTTTTCAATGAACGCGAAATCGAAGCAATTTCCTGCTCACGGTTACCGCCTCCGCCTCCACTTTTAGAAGAGTCGCCTGACATCAGTTGAAGGTAATCGATTACGATCAACTGAATGTCATGCTGTTGCTTCAGCCTTCGACATTTCGCCCTTAATTCAAGGATCGAAAGCGCAGGCGTATCATCTATAAAAATGGGGGCTTTTGTTAGATTCGCTGTTTTATGAACTAGTTGAGCCCATTCGTGCTCAGCCAAGTTTCCTTTTTTAATTTTTTCTCCTTCTAATTCGGCTTCGCCAGAAATAAGTCGATTGACCAACTGTATTGAAGACATTTCTAGAGAGAAAATAGCCACTGCATGACCATGATCCACTGCAGCATTTCGCAAGGCAGAAACCACAAAAGCGGTTTTACCCATGGCTGGTCTTGCAGCAATAATTACTAAATCCGATTTCTGCCAACCAGAAGTAACTCTATCTAGATTGGTAAAACCTGAAGGAATACCTGTAAGGCCATCTTTATGATTCTTGCGGGCTTGAATTTCTTCAAGGGCAGTCGTCATGATGTCCTTCATTTTCTGGTATTCCTTACGAATATTATTTTCAGAGACTTCGAAAAGTGATTGTTCCATCTTATCGAGCAATTGGAACACATCGGTGGTGTCTTCAAATGCGTCTCTTTGAATTTCAGAAGAAATACGAATTAGTTCTCTCTTGATCGACTGCTCTACAATGATCCTTGCGTGGTATTCAATATTGGCCGCAGAACTTACTCGGTTGGTGAGTTGAGTAATATAATAGGGCCCACCAATCATTTCAATTTTTCCATCCTTTCGTAACTGGCTGGTTACCGTAAGAATATCAATTGGTTCCGAAGCTTGGAACAAATCATAAATGGCTTGGTAGATTACCTGATGAGCTTCTTTGTAAAAAGATTGTGGTCTAAGAATATCGATAACATTGGTTAAAGCATCTTTTTCCAACATTAGAGCACCTAGAACGGCTTCTTCTAAATCGACAGCTTGAGGCGGCAACTTACCTAACTGACTAAGCTCATTACTTAAGGCATTTCTGCTTTTGTAGCCTAATCGTAGTGCTGAAGATTTTTCTTTTTCCATTATTCAAACCTAGACTTAAAAACTTTTTGTCGCAACCAATCTCCGGACTATACTTTCCCACAGCATTATCCACCCAGTTGTCAACATAGTTATCAACGAATATTTGATGATTATGAGACAATATTTGTTCAACTTCCTTTTTGTCTTAATTTTGGGTTACTAATCAATATAAAATGACCCAAAATTCTCAGCGCATTCATTTCATTGCCATCGGAGGAAGTATCATGCACAGCTTGGCACTTGCCCTAAAAAAGGCTGGTCATCAGGTTAGTGGATCGGACGACCATTTTTACGAGCCTTCTAAATCAAAACTTCTCGCAGGAGGTATTCTTCCTGAAAATGAAGGGTGGGATGATAGCAAAATTAATAGTGCTATTGATTTTGTGATTCTTGGCATGCACGCGAAAGCCAATAACCCTGAGCTATTGAAGGCGCAAGAATTAGGGATTAAAGTATTTTCTTTTCCTGAATATATTTATGAAGCGTCTAAAAACAAGCAACGTATTGTAATTGGCGGTAGCCATGGCAAAACTAGCCTTACAGCAATCTTAATGCATGTTTTACAAGACATAGGCCGTGATTTCGATTATATGGTGGGTGCGCAAATCAAAGGTTTTGCCGAACAAGTAAGACTAACAGATGCTCCAATCATTATCATCGAAGGAGATGAGTACACTACCTCTCCCCTTGACTTAAGGCCTAAATTTTTACACTATCAACATCACATTGCCACCATTACCGGTATTGCTTGGGATCATTTCAATGTATATCCAACGCTTGAAGATTATGTAAGCCAATTCAAGCAGTTTGCTGATGCTTCTCAAAAAGCAGGTACGCTCATTTATTGTGAGGAAGACAATTTGGCATCGTTGATCATTTCAGAGAAAGACAGACCAGACGTTACCAATATCCCGTACAAAGCGCATGACCATGTTGTTCGTGATGGCATTACCTACTTAAAATTGCCTGATGGTGAAATAAAGGTTGAAATCTTCGGGAACCATAACATGCAAAATCTGAGTGGGGCTCAAACATTATTGAAAAGAATTGGCGTAAGCGATGATCAGTTTTACAAAGCAATTGTCACCTTTAAAGGAGCGGGTAAAAGAATGGAAATTGTGGGTAAAAACGCAACAACTACCATCTATACTGACTTTGCACATGCGCCATCTAAGCTACTCGCGACCACAACAGCAATTAAGCATCAATTCCCAAATAGATTCTTAGTGGCTTGCCTTGAGTTGCATACCTTCAGCAGTTTGAACAAAGATTTTATTGATCAATATCAAAATACTTTCAATAATACTGACGAAGCCATCATTTACATTAATCCTACAGCGGTAGCTCAAAAAGGATTAGAAGCATTAACCAAAGATGACTTGAGAAACGCTTTTAATCGTAAAGACATCATTCTTTTCAACGACAGCGATGAGATGTATGATCATTTGATCAATCATAGCTGGGTAAATAAAAATTTAATCTTGATGAGCTCGGGCAACTTCGGAGGTCTGAAAATAAACGAACTCAAAGAGAATATCCTTTAAATACCTGTAATACAGAACCATGGAATTAAACCTTAAAAATCCGTTGGCGTTTTTCGATCTAGAAACGACAGGAATCAATATTGCCCAAGATCGTATTGTTGAACTTGCCATATTGATGGTGAAGCCCAATGGTGAAGTAGTAAAAATGCATCACCTGATCAATCCAACGATTCCTATTCCTGAAGAATCGGCAATGATTCACGGTATTCGTGATGAAGACGTGAAGGACAAGCCTACATTCAAGACTTTAGCTAAGTCAGTTGCCAAATTCTTAGAGGGTGCTGACTTAGCTGGTTTTAACCATGTGCGTTTTGATATTCCGCTTTTGGTTGAAGAATTTTTAAGGGTTGGAGTGGACTTTGAAGTGGGTGATAGAAAACTGGTTGATGCCCAGAAGATTTTCTTCATGATGGAGAAAAGAACCCTCTCTGCAGCCTATCAATTCTATTGTAACAAGGAATTAGAAGGTGCACATGGCGCAATGGCCGACACCGAGGCTACTTACGAAGTTCTAAAAGCACAACTCGATAAATACAACGGGCAGCCTGTTGAAGACATGGGTGGTAATGTGATCGCTAAAATCGAAAACGATATGGCTTCATTACACCAGCTTGTTGGTTCAAACATGGTAGACCTTGGTGGACGTTTCGTGTTTAACGATAAAGGCGTGGAAGTTTTCAACTTTGGAAAACATAAAGGCCGACCAGTAACAGAGGTACTCGAAAAAGAAAGAGGCTATTACGATTGGATGATGCAAGGCGATTTCCCCTTAGACACCAAACGTAAACTGACTCAAATTAAATTAAAAGGGTTTAAAATGGGTTAACCACCGTATTTCAGAACATATCAATAACTAGGCGCTCAGGGTTAATGAAACGAGTAATCAAAGCCATTTTTATCTTCCCAATTAGGGTATATCAATATGCGATATCGCCTATGTTGGGTGCGAATTGCCGCTTCTCTCCCACTTGCTCTGCTTATACTGTAGATGCAATTCAAGAATGGGGGCCACTAAAAGGGATTTGGATGGGACTTAAACGTTTTAGTAAATGCCATCCTTGGGGTGGCCACGGTTATGACCCTGTTCCTAAAAAACACAAACATTAGCGCGCTCAGCGCATTTTTACAAGTCTCATCTGACGCTCACCAAATTAATTGCAAAAAATAACCCTTTGCTTTAATGCTAAGAAGCTGATATTTGTACTTACTTGAATGAATAAGCATTTGTGTCCAAATGGAATTCGATGAAAAATGGCCACGAACATTAGATGAGTTTCAAAAGATCAATCTATAAAGTAAGAAGACGTCTTGAACAACCAGGGCTATGGAAGCGATTGCTTTACACAGCTTCAAGAGCTCCCTTTTGGCTAAGTCTTCTTAGCGTTCTTGACATTGTCTACTACTTCGGTTTTGAGCAGTCTGGAACCTCCGATTACATCATCAATACCATTTATATAGCGGCTCTTTTTGCTGGTGCTTTTTCTTTAATTCTTCGCTACCTTATTAAAAAAGAAAGACCGAAACGCAAGGCTTGGAAGTTTGATATTGTTCTTTTTGGTTTTATCGTAATGGTGTTGCTTAAGGAATTTGAGCGCCATGAGATTGATTTTTTCGAGAATGATATTGTCTTATACTTCACGCTTTTCTGGCTTTTCGTCAGAGAACTTGCTGCCCTTAACATCAATTTTAAGAGAGATTTCCTTAATCCAGCACAACTATTTGTGCTGAGTTTTTCAATTATCATTTTGATTGGCTCATTGTTATTGATGTTACCTAAAGCAACTCATGAAGGACTTCCATTTATTGATGCGCTATTCACTGCTACTAGCGCAGTTTGCGTTACCGGTTTGGTGGTAGTCGATACTGGTCAATATTTCACGGTTTTTGGCCAGTCCATAATTCTTGTGCTCATCCAAATAGGTGGCTTGGGCATTATGACTTTCACAAGTTATTTCAGTTATTTCTTTAGAGGCGATTCTAGCTACGAAAACCAGCTTCAGTTGAAGGAAATGACTAATACAGAGCGAATTGCAGATGTATTTTCTACCCTGAAAAAAATCATCCTACTCACCGTATTAATTGAGGCGATTGGTGTATTCATCATCTTCAATAGCCTTGACGAGACCCTATTCCCTTCGTTTACGGACAGGACTTTTTTCTCAGTTTTTCATTCGATATCGGCCTTTTGTAATGCTGGATTTTCAACACTTTCCAATAGCATGTATGAAGTGGGCTTCAAGTTCAATTACCCCTTGCATCTGGTTATCGCATTCCTATTTATAATTGGCGGCCTGGGCTTCCCAATTATTTTCAATGGTTTCTATTATGTGAAACATCTTTTTGTAAACCGAATCTTTACCAGAAGTAGAAGAAAAAGAGCTGTGCATTTGCCTTGGGTGGTGAACATAAATACCCGAATTGTGCTTATTACCACAGCCATTCTAATTGTTAGTGGCACAGTAATGTTCTATTTCTTTGAGTACAATAATACACTTGAAGGACATAGTACTTGGGGCAAAATGGTGACCGCTTTTTTTGGCGCTACAACTCCTCGAACAGCTGGTTTTAATTCCATCGATACATCAGCTTTGGCTTTCCCGACCATTATGTTAGTGTTTTTACTGATGTGGATTGGTGCTTCGCCAGGTTCCACCGGTGGTGGTATAAAAACGAGTACCATTGCCGTAGCAACCTTAAATTATTTCAGTATTGCCAGAGGAAAAGATCGTGTTGAAATATTTAACAGAGAAATCGGAGATCAGTCTATTAAAAGGGCCTTTGCCATTATCTCATTATCACTTGTGGTCGTAGGTTTTTCAACCTTTTGCATCTCCTATTTCGATAGCGAAAAGAGCTTAAAGGATATTGCCTTCGAGTGTTTTTCAGCTTATAGCACTTCAGGACTAAGCTTAGGTATTACTTCCTCATTAACTTCACCGAGTAAATTGGTGATTATAGCGACTATGTTTGTTGGAAGAGTAAGCATGCTTACCATTCTAATTGCCGTAGTGAAGAAGGTGAAATACTTGAAATACAAATACCCTACAGAGGAAATATCGATTAACTAATCAAAAATATAATCAGATGAAATACATCATTATTGGTCTAGGAAATTTCGGAGCCTCATTGGCCGAAAAACTCACAAGAATTGGTCATGAAGTAATTGGTGTCGATAATGACATGAGCAAAGTAGAAGCCGTGAAGGAAGAAATTACTCATGCCATCTGCTTGGATTGTACGGATGCTCACGCGGTGAATCATTTGCCTTTAAATGATTCAGATGCCGTTTTGGTCTGTATTGGCGAAAACCAAGGCGCCAATGTAATGGCAACTGCCCTAATGAAAAAAATGAAAGTTAAAAGGCTGATCAGCAGAGCCGTTTCCCCTTTGCATCAAACTGTTTTAGAAGCGATGGGTGTAGATGAAATTGTTCACCCAGAACAGGAATCAGCTAGCCGATGGGCGAAAAGATTAAACATTGAAGGAGTTGTTGACTCATTCGAGCTTAATGAGGAATACAGTATTGTCGAAGCAAAAGTGCCATCGAAGTTTGTTGGGCAAACGGTTTTAGAAATTGGATTTAAAAAGAATTTTGATGTAGTCGTTTTAACTACTATTAAGGAAGAAGTTAAAAAGAACATGCTTGGCGTGAACACTACTGTGATGAAAGTTCAAGGAGTAGCCTCTTCAAAAACAGCAATGGAAAAAGGCGATATCATGGTTATTTATGGACATATAACAAATATTGAGAAGCTTTTAGCAGAATAGCCGCAATCTAAAAAGTGTTGCTATTACAGTTGACTCCAAAATTCATCCGCCACATGTAGCTTTCTTAAAGTAACAAGCTTCTTAAACTGATGTTGTTCCATTCTAAAAAGAATATCGTTTAAGGTTTTCAAAGCCTTATCAATATATGGCCCTTTGTTAAGCATTACACATTCTGCCCTAACCGACATTGCTGCATCTGTGATTTCTGCACGACTCGGAATACCCGTTTTCGCCAAGGTTTCCAATACCTGAGTAGCCCAAATATTTGGAATCAAGGCTGCTTCGCAAAGCCACATAATCTGTTCCTGCACTTCAGACAACCTTTCTGCCCCCAACTCTACAGCCAAATCACCCCTAGCCGTCATAATTCCAACCGTTGGACTTTCCATTAATTTTAATATCAATGAAGGGAGATTTAAAAAGGCCTCCCTATTTTCAATCTTCAAAACAATACCAATATCACTTCGATTTCGCTTCGCCAATTCCTTTTGCAAAAGGACAACATCTTCCACTTTTCGTACGAATGAAAACCCAACTATATCGGCAAACTTGACAATGAAATCCAAATTCTGAATATCCTCATCAGTCAAGGAAGGTAAATTCAATTTAGTGCTAGGTAGATTAATTCCCTTCTCGGCTTTTAGTCGACTTCCTGTTGGACCAGATTGTGTTATCCGAATCTTCAAACCCCAATTCTCCTTTTGCTCAATTACGCCACCAATTTTACCATCATCGAACCAAATGTATTCTTCCACTTGGGCATCGTTAATGATACTCGGTAAAGTGCAGGTCAACCGCGTTTTCTTTTTTTTCTTTAACTCATGTGCAAAATGGCTCCCCAAATCATTCAAAAGATAAATGGCATCCCCTTCCAGAATTAATGCATCCCCTTTGTTGATTCGATTCTTTTTTGAAGCTTTAATGGATGCCGTTCTTATTTTTGGCCCCGACAGATCGGCATAAATAGAGCATGGTTTGTCAATTTCAGCAGAGACAGATTTCACATTCTCTACCATTTTTATCCAGACCTTTTCGTCATCATGAGAACAGTTGATTCTGGCTACATTCATTCCATTTTTAAGTAGCATTTTAACATAAGCAGGATCGGTAGCTTTATTGGGCAAGGTTACCATAACAGCCATTTTACCAATGTGATTACCAAAGAGTCTATATGTGTTCTCTTGTAAGCGATTTGCACTTTCAAGAAAATTGACAGGATGTTCTCCAAAATAATACTTACCCTTAAAAGGGATGTCTTTTATGGCGGAAAGCAGATAAAGAATATTCTCAATATTTGCCAATACTTGCCTTTCAGCATGACTCAAGGAGCTTATACCTAGTACAGACAAGCTTTGCTGTATTTCGCGCAGGTCGAAAGCTCTAAACTTCAGATAACGCAAGAAATTTAGCGTGCTATATTGAAAATTTGGATGGCTCTGAGAAAGGACTTGATGATGATCGGTTTCCACATCCAAAACTGCAGACCTCACCTCTGAAAGTCGATCAATCAAAGGTTCGAGTTGAACTGTGTATTTTTTATCCATAGTACTAGCAGACTCAATTTTTAAACGAGAAAAATAAGCGCCTGATGAATATCTGTAGATATATTTTTAAAAAATACCATGTGGCGAACTGAATAAGAAATAGGTTCAAATCAGCGTGAACTGAATACTTAAAAGGCGCAAAAAAATTGTTACTCCTACTTCCGCCAACTAATACAAGCTGTTCTTATTTTAACATTGCTCTAGGCGTCCAAATTTCATAAATCGGATCGCCTTTACTGCTCAATCCGCTGTGATGCCATTCTCTATCCTTCACTTCGTAATCGAAGCTAAGTGAAGCGCCAACTCTAGTTACATCACGCGAAAAGAATTCAATATTTTCGACATACTTACCGTTAATGGTAGTATAGGTACCACCACCTGTTCCTGAAAATTCACCACTATCCACATTGTAAGCGATCCACTGAAAGCGAGTTCCAGAAAGGATTTTCATCGTTTTGCGTGCACCAGGAGTACTTCTGCTAATTTCGCCATCTCGCTTTCTTCCTGTTATCAAAAAGGCATTGGCTAAATCACCTCCTGTACCATTGTCGATTCGATTCCACACCCTACTGTCTCCAGTAAAAGTCAATTCATTTCCCTCAATAGCAAATCCCGATACCTCCGTTTTTCCTACAGTAGTTGGATCTATTGTACTGAATTCGTAAGCCTGAGTTACTTTGTTTCCTTCAATTTTGTATGAACCGCCCATAGTATAAAAGAAGGTATTATCGTCTGTGTAATAGGCTGCTGCACTGGTATAGCCTCCACTTAGAATGGCAACCGCTCTTACCTCACGATCACCTTCCTTATAGGTAGTTTCCCAAGCCCCTGTAAAGGCATCCTGACGAGTAATTGAATTGGTCGTGTTTGGGATAAAAGAAGTCAACACCAAAGTGACTAAACTGAGAATAAGCGTTTTCATAGAGGTAAATTTGAAGTCAATTTATCCAACATCAGTCTGATAAGCAATAACTAAGTTGAACTGGTCTTGAATTTGGAAGACATCAAATGTCCCATTCGTCATTAATCTGGGCTATGCTATGATGTGCAGTGAGATCATATTGACAGGGTACTATTGAGATATAATTCTGATCTACCGCCCAAACATCCGTATCTTCTCCTTTGTCATTATTTACAAAGTTACCTGCGAGCCAAAAATAGGGCCTGCCATAAGGGTCTTTCCTGTGGTCAAATTCTTCTTCCCAGTGCGCTTTGGCTTGGCGACAGATCTTAATGCCTTTGATATTCTCGTTTTGCTTGGGTGGGATATTGACATTCAAGGCCACACCTTTCATAAGGCCCTTCTTTAGCACTTCGCGGGCGATGTGCTGAATATGCTCTTTCGCATGAGAAAAATCAGCATCATAACTAAAATCAGCCAATGAATAGCCTATTGAAGGATAACCTTCAATAGCTCCTTCAATGGCTGCTGACATTGTGCCAGAATACAGTACTGAAATTGCCAGATTGCTTCCGTGATTTACTCCACTCACTACTAAATCAGGATTGCGGCCTTTAAGCACATGATGCTTGCCAAGCTTAATACAGTCGGCAGGAGTGCCAGAACACTTATAAGCTTCGATTCCTAAATCATCGAAAATATCAGTTTTGTAAAGTCTTAAAGGATTGCCAATGGTTATTGCATGCCCCATGCCCGATTGAGGACTATCAGGAGCAACTACAATGACTTCACCTATTTCGTGCATGGCTTCAACAAGGGCGCGAATACCCTTTGAAGTAATACCATCATCATTGGAAACTAGAATAAGAGGTTTTGACATTTAGCTTAGATCGTTGTTATAGTGGCGTACCAATTTCGCAACATCTGCTAATTCATCAAGCTTTAATTTTTCTTTTTTTATAAAATTTTTGAGTTCGTTATGATTATCCTCAAAATAGCTAACAATATCTTTCGTCCTTCCTGTAGATTCAAAAATCTGGCCTTTGTCATTTGCAAAATAAAGCTTGAAAGCTAAAAAAGTAGTGGTCGGTACGTTAAAGCCGTTTGGGTTGTTAAAACCATTTCTAAAATTAGAACGACCTGTTAATCCATTATTAAGGCTCGTTACAGCAACGTACTCACGACCTAATAAGGTCATTTTACCCTCTATAAATCTTTCGAAGAAAATTGGGCGAATGTAACCGGATTCTGTCTTGTAAGGAACTGAGTAAAAGGTTCTAAGTGCATTTGCACTTTTCTGAATAAACACAAAAGAAGAAATTTGACTTGCATCGTAAGTTTCCGTTCTATTGTTCGCTCTAATTTGGACGGCTTCGCGATCCAAATCATATTTCAACTCACCTTTACGAACGCTTAAATCGTTCAGAATAATTTCTCCTCGATGCCATTCCTCAGATGGGAATTGCCAAGCGAAACAAACACTCAAATTCAGAGAGATCAAAAGAAAAGATAGTGTAAATCTCATAGCAAGAGAATACGTAATTCAGCAAATTTGTTCAGAAAAACGGCTAATTTTTTCGCTTTAATGTCACATACTCTACTATTTCGAGTCCATAACCAATCAATCCGACTCGCTTTTTAGGATGATTCGAGATCAACCGAATTTTTGATACGCCAAGATCACGAAGTATTTGGGCACCAATACCATAGTCCTTCTGATCCATCTTCAGGCCGAATTTCCCTTCTTTTGATTCAGAAGCTTTAAGCTGTTTTAATTCGTCTAAAAGCCCCGCACCGCGAGCACCATGATTCATATACAAAACAACTCCTTTGCCTTCCTCTTCCAACATACGGAGCGCATGTTTTATTGGATTGCCAGTATCTCTATTGAAACCGAAAATGTCGCCAAGTGTGCTTGATGAATGCACCCTTACCAAAATAGGTTCATCTTCTTTCCATTCGCCTTTGATTACAGCCAAATGAACTTGATCCGTATTGGTTTGTCTGAAAGCTTGTAAGTGAAAATCACCATATTCTGTTGGCAAATCAATGGCTTCGTCTCGTTTGATTAAGCTTTCTTTTTCCAATCGATATGAAATCAAATCTTCAATTGAAACGAGTTTTAGATTGAACCTTTCAGCTACCTTTTTCAAATCAGGTAGCCTCGCCATCGAGCCATCCTCATTCATGATTTCCACTAAAACACCGCCTGGTTTTAAACCTGCTAGCCTAGCAAAATCTATTGTAGCCTCTGTATGACCTGTCCTTCTTAGCACCCCTCCTCTTTTTGCCCTTAGGGGGAAAATATGACCTGGCTTTCCTAATTCTGCGGGTTTAGTATTTGGATCAACTAAAGCCCGTACTGTTTTCGCTCTATCATGTGCAGAAATTCCAGTCGTACACCCATGGCCGATTAAATCTACAGAAACAGTGAAAGGAGTTTCATAGGCAGCCGTATTGGCACCCACCATTAACTCAAGGCCAAGTTCATCGCATCGATCTTCTATCAATGAAGCGCAAATTAGACCACGACCATGAGTCGCCATGAAGTTGATGATTTCAGGCGTTACTTTTTCGGCAGCACATATAAAATCACCTTCATTTTCACGATCCTCGTCATCTACAACAATAATGACCTCACCATTTTTGATGGCCTCAATGGCTTCTTCTATCGTGTTAAGTTCGATCTTTTGAGTTGCGGCAACGGTTTCTGTTTTTTCAGACATTTTGAAATATTATTAGGCCAAAGGTAATAGGTAAAATTGAGGGATAAAATCAACGTGAAACTACAATCCCCAATTCGGTAGTAACTTGATCGTATAGTTCTTTCAGATGTTTTATCATTCTTAATAATTCGTCTTGATCACTTATTGAAGAAGACAACTTTAGCGTTTCTTCGTTTTCATGAATCATAGCTTGAATTTTTTTTCGCTTTAAGCGCAAAACGATTTTATGTGTAGCAGTTGGTAAGTCCTCTTTCTCATGCGTGGTGATAATCCTGTGTCGAGATTCCCAGAGTTCACTGATGAAATATTTCATGTCCAATAAACCGATCACCAATTGGCTCATGCTTGGATGGTCTGGACCAATGAACATATCAGCTTCAAGCGATTTGCCCTCGGCTATAATAGTTGCTGATTTAGTCACCGCTTCTTTGATCAAATCATCATCAAATTCAATGTCGCTCGTTTCCTGAATTATAAATTCACCAATCTTCTGGTCTCCTTCATAAGGCTCATTCGCATAGTTAATCAACATTCTCAGACATTCCTTTTCGACATAATAAGTAGAATGATCTGCTTGCCTTTGCTCAGGCTCTGCAATGGGATCAATTACATCTTCAACTTCTGCATTTTGATTTTGCTGGCGATCTTTTCGCTGCTTCTGAATCAGTATTTTATTCAATTCAGAAAGCAAAACTTGCTCGTCAATATCGAGCATATCAGCACAAGATTGGATATAGACAGAACGCTTGATGCCATCGGGAATCAAAGCAATACTTTCTACTATGTCTCTGATGACGGCAACCTTCTTGATCGGGTCAATCTTCTTTCCCCCTTCAGTAAGGATATTGGTTTTGAAGGTGATAAAGTCTTGCGCGTTGTCTTTAAGAAATTTCTGATACGCTTCTGAGCTCATGCTGCGCGAGAAACTATCTGGATCTTCACCTTCAGGGAAAACTACCGCATGAACATTGAGGTCGTTTTCGAGAATGAGATTAATCCCTCTAAAGGAAGCTTTAATGCCTGCGCTATCACCATCATAAAGCACAGTGATATTTTTGGTATAGCGACTGATCAACTGAATCTGCTCCTTAGTCAAAGAGGTGCCCGATGAGGAGACCACATTGGCCACACCTGACTGATGCATAGAAATTACATCGGTATAACCTTCAACTAAAAAACAAAGGTCTTCATTCCGAATGGCTTGCCGTGCCTGATGAATACCATAAACAATGTCGCTTTTATGATAAACTCCAGTTTCTGGAGAGTTAATGTATTTTGGTTGTTTCTTGTCTTTGAGTAAAGTTCGGGCTCCAAAAGCAATTACTTTTCCTGCTACGTTTTGGATTGGAAACATTACTCGACCCCTAAAACGATCGTAAGTTTTATTTTCAGACTTCAAGATCAAGCCTGCTTTTTCAAGAATATCTTCCGAATAACCTTTTGCAATGGCAGACTTCATTAGGCCATCCCATTGATCTAGGCTGTAGCCTAACTCAAACTTTTTGATGGTCTCTTCTGTGAAACCCCTTTCCTTAAAATAACTTAAGCCGATGCTCTTGCCTTCACTGTGATTCCAGAGGGTGTCTTGAAAAAACTCCCCAGCATATTTTAAAGCAATGAAAAGACTATCGCGCTCATTCTGAGCATTGATCTGCTCATCGGTTTGCTCCTCTTCTTGGATTTCGATGCCATATTTGGCAGCCAAGTATTTTAGCGCTTCTATATAACTAATCCCTTCAATTTCCATGATAAAGGAAATCGCATCTCCCCCTTTACCAGTACTAAAGCACTTGTAAATATCCTTAGATGGTGAAACATAAAATGAAGGTGACTTTTCTTGGGTAAAAGGACTGAGCGCACGGTAGTTAGACCCTACTTTTTTTAGTGAGACAAAATCATTGATCACATCCACAATGTCGATGCGATTTTTAATTTCTTGTATGGTGCTGTCGTTGATTGCCATGCTAGCGAATTTCAAATATAGCGATAGCGCCAAGCCTTTGAAAATGCTTTGCAAAAGTACTGAACCAATTTCATTTTAAGCTGTTATTTAGACTGAATAAAAACTCCTAAATTCGCAGCGGAATACAAAACTATGGCAACACTCACCAAGGAAAACGTACTGATCGCCCTTCGACATGTAGATGACCCCGACATTAAAAAGGACTTGGTCACTTTGAATATGATTCAAGACATCGAGATTGATGGTAATCAACTGAAATTCACTGTAATGTTGACCACTCCTGCCTGTCCATTGATTGAGGTAATTAAAAAAGATTGTTTAAAAGCCATTGAAACTTATGTGGGCAGCGAGGTTGAAGTATTGATCAACATGAGCTCTGACGTGACCAGCACTAGAAATAATGCTCCTCTCCTTCCTAAAGTAAAGAAT
>JBLIKG010000015.1:0-20422 GCA_047636255.1 Roseivirga sp.
TTACACCCATCCCACAGTTCAGTGCAAACTATCTACAACTCATGTCAATTGAGTTTTTTGTTGCGAAAGATCTTATGATCATTGTAAGGTCAATTGACGCATTTGTCAAATGGCGATTAAAAATGGTTCGATAAATCAAAACAACAGGAGGAAGTTAAAAGGCAGGTTGGTCACCTGCCAAAGCTGACTCACAAATGAAAAGCATTATGAAATCAAGAAGCAAAAGAACACAAGGTATGATTATGGGAATGGCAATCGCTATTTGGGCTGTGCTCTCTATGACTACCAACTTGCACGCCAGACAGAGTTCATCGGTAAGCACAACTACTTCGATTTCAAATAGCAGTAGAAGCACTACAAAAATTTCTGTAAACGATGGAAAATATACCTACTCTACCAGAATGGGTTCTCAGCAACTCGAATTAGAGTATGACGGAACGGTAGAATTTACAGACGATGACAAAGGAATTAAGTCAATCTCTAGAGGGGGTTATTTAAAAATCAGAAAAACTTCTTTTGGTGAAAGAAGAGAGCTTTTGGCTGAGCCAAATTCAGATGGCTCGATCAACTATGAATATTACGAAGGAAGAAGAAAGGCTGACTTCAATGATGCGGCTAAAAAATGGCTAGCCGATGTACTCTTAGAAGTAATTCGTACCACTGGCATTGGGGCGGAAGGAAGAGTAGATCGATTTTATAAAAAGGGCGGAATCGATGCAGTATTGAAAGAAACGGATGCTATCAAAAGTGATCACATAAGCCATATCTATTTGAAGGTTTTATTGGGTACACAAAAACTTTCAGCAGATGAGTTAACGAAAGTTGCTGCGTATGTGCCTAGAAATTTAGATTCGGATCACTACATCACAGAAGTTTTCAAAGACTATGGTGATCTGTTCTTTAAAAACCCAAAAAGTACCGAAGCCTTTTTAAGCGCTATTGGCCAAATGGATTCCGATCATTATGTGTCAATTATTTTGACTCGTGCTTTAAAAGAAGATTTGTCTGATGAAATGATCTCCAAAGTGCTCGATGCTGCAGAAAGAATGGACTCTGACCACTACAAGTCAGGTGTGATCAAGGAAGTAATGGACCGAAGAGACCTTTCGGATGCTGTAGTCAATAGAATAGTGAAAGCAGCCGCTGATATCGATTCTGACCACTACGCAACGTTGGTATTGAGAGAAGCGCTGGATAGGCCAAATCTTTCTGATAAAGCTTTTGAAAATTTAATGGATGCTGTCTCTAATATCGATTCCGATCATTATGTAACGGAAACTATGCGTAGCTTATTGAAAGGTAGAAGTGTATCTGACAAGGTGGTTGAGGCTGTTGTAAAAAGGGTTGGTGATATGGATTCTGATCATTACCGAACAATTATTATTAACGATTTAATGAAAGATCAAAAAGTGTCTTCCAAGTACTTCGATCAGATTTTAGTCACCGTTGGTGATGTGGGTTCAGATCATTACGCAAGTGAGATTTTACAAAATGTTTTAAGAGACCAAGAACTTTCTGAAGAAAGCTATGACAAGGTGCTAGTAAGGGTAGCAAGGATTGATTCAGATCATTACAAGACACAAATCTTGAAAAACGTTTTGAGGTCTGATAAACTGAGCAAGTCGCACTTATTGAGTATTTTGAAAGCGGTGGACACTGTTGATTCTGACTATTATAAATCAGAAGTTTTGAAAGCTGCCTGCAGGCCAGTAAGCGCAGCTGATAGTGAGGTAAAGGATATGTTTAGAAAGGTTGCGCGTGGCATAGAATCAGATACCTACTATGGCCGAGTAGCGCGCTGTATAGATTAATTTCTTATCTCATAGCAAAGGGTGGAGGCTGTTTTGATCATTTGTCCTTTGCTTTTTCTTAAATTTCTAAAGAACCAATTTTACCACAATGCCTCGTCCCATTAGGCTCATACTTTTTATCATTATTGGTATTCTATTTTTACTGTATCTCTATTACAGCGAGTATGATTTACTGCCTAGTCTGACCAAACAAGTTAACCTCTACTTTTTTACAATTTTAGCCAGCATTACTTCTGGTTGGGTGGTCAATTTTATCAATCAAAAATTGAATGTGAAAATACCTTGGCGTAGAAATGTCATGCTGCGCTTTGTAACAGGGCTATCTTTAGATTTCATTGCCCTGGCGATCATATTAATCACTTTTGGTTGGTTGGCTGAAATCATCGGTTTTATTGAATTTAAAATGTTTGCTTCTGATTTAAGTGAAAGTCAATTAGAAGTAAAGCTCGTTGTGCTGAGCTTTTTGACCCTCTTCATTGTCAATCTAATTGAATTTAATAGTTATTCGTTTAATGAATTTTCCGTTGGGCAAATCAGGAAATCAAGGGCGGAAAGAAAGCAGTTGGAATTTCAGTTCGAAGCTTTAAAAAGCCAGTTGAGCCCGCACTACCTGTTCAATAGCATGAATACAATTTCTTCGCTGATTTATCGAGATCCTTTTGTGGCAGAGAATTTCATCAGAAATCTGGCTGAAACCTTCAACTACGTCCTTAATACTAAAAACGTAAAATTGGTAAGCTTAAAGCAAGAAATCGAAGCATTGAAGGATTTCAATTACTTGCTTACCATCCGTTATGCCAATGCGCTTGATCTGAAGCTTGAATTAGACGAAGCCATTTTAGAAACAAAAATACCTCCTTTAAGTCTTCAGCTTTTGGTTGAAAATGCTGTCAAACACAATGTAGTTTCTGACGAAGAGCCACTTAAGATCAACATTCGAAACGATGAAAAAGCCATCATCATTTTGAACAACAAAACCGGAACACCCACCAAGACGAGTTCTCACAAAGTTGGTTTGGATAACATTCGAAAGCGATATGCCTTTTTCACCAGCCAAGAAATAGAGGTGAATGATGTAGATTATTTTGAAGTGAAACTACCAATCCTGAAGGAGTCATGACAAAAAATTTACTCAATCAACCGATTTTCCGCATTGCAGTGCCACCGCTGTACGGTTTCATGATGTACTTTTTGATCCTGCTTTTGAACAATAGCCTTGCCATGATCGCCAATACTGTGCTTACACAAGAGCTCTTTATTTGTGTCATTTTGGCCTTTCTTATTTCTGAGCCGGCACGTTTGATTATAGTATTATTCGAAAAGGCTTTGGGCAATGAGTTGAGAAGATCTAAAAATCTCATGTTGCTATTTTTATCTGTCTTGTTAGTCTCAGCAGCAGTCACCTTTGGGGCGATTTATTACTATTTCACCGAAATTGAGAATTATGAATTCTTCGCTTCGTTTCAGCCACAGTTGCAAAAGTTAGTGATGATTTATTCAATCAGCGGATTGCTTTATACGCTGTTCTACCTGAGCATTTATTTTCTTTCTGTGAAGAATGAAACAGAGTTAAAAAAAGAAGACTTAAAAAGACAAAACTTAGAGCACCAGCTAGAGATTTTCAACAATGAAATCAATCCTGATTTGCTTTTCCAAAGCTTAGAAACCTTAATCTCTTTGGTCCATCATAATGTAGATGCTGCGGAGGATTTTGTAGATCGACTTTCTTTAGTCTATAGATACATTCTCGATAATCGTAAAAAGGAGTTGGTGCCAGTGCAAGACGAACTTATCGCTACCAAAAATCTATTCCTTCTTTTTAAAGAAAAATTCGGAGACAAGATCAGTTTTCAAATTGATGAAAAGGGTATGAAAAGTGAAAGGCTATTGGTACCGAACTCCTTGCCAATGCTGCTTGACTGTATAATAAACAGCTCTATCATTTCTAAGTATCAAGCTTTAAAAGTGAGCATTAGCTTTGATGAGGACGATTATTTAGTAATTCAATACAAGGAAAATGATAAATTGAGCCTAGACAGGCTGATTAGAAAAAGGCAGACTAATCTGCACGAAGCATTTGCATACTTTAGCGATAGGCCGGTGATCCAGATCAAAGCTTATGGTGATGCTTTTGTGAAATTGCCGCTATTACAACTGAATGAATGATGAAGGTATTTATTATAGAAGATGAGATTCCTGCTGCTGAGAAAATGCAACGCTTTTTAAAGCGATACGATGAAAGCATTGAAATCCTCGGCCAGGCCATGAGTGTAAAGCAGTCTGTGAATTGGCTAAACGAAAATCATGAAGTTGACCTCCTTTTCATGGATATTCAATTGACAGATGGACTCAGTTTCGATATCTTTAAAAATGTGAAGGTCGAAATTCCTGTCATTTTCACCACTGCCTACAATGAATACGCTATTGAAGCTTTCAAGGCCAATGGCATCGATTATCTTTTGAAGCCAATCACTTTCGAAGCCCTATCAGAAAGTATTGATAAATTTAAAAACCTCAAATTACGCTTGAGCGAAACAATTCAACCAGAGATTGCACCAATCATTGATTTGCAAGCAGCATTGCAACTATTGAGTAAACGCGAATACAAAAACCGCTTTATGGTGAAAATAGGCGAGCATATTCGTTCGGTTACAACGGACAATATCAGCCTGTTTTATGCTGAGGGCCGAAATGCCTACATCGTGACCAATGAAGGCAAGCGCCTAATCATTGATTATAAGTTGGAAACTTTAGAAGAAATGCTCGATCCTAAAATGTTTTTTAGGGTCAACCGAACTTTCGTGCTTGAAATCAATGCAATTAAAGATGTTTTGGTCTATTCGAACAGCCGCTTAAAAGTAATGCTCAATTTGAATTTCGATAAGGAAATTATCGTAAGCCGCGAACGCGTAAACGACTTTAAGACTTGGTTTGACGGCCAGTAGATTTCTCTGCACAATCACTCCAATTCAATCGCTTGGCTTTGCCGAGTGATGACTAGCTTTTTGGCTTCTAGCCAACTTAATGCGGTTCATTCGTCAAAGCCAAACGACTGTTTAGTCTACCATTTAGCGGCTGTAAACCGCTTAGGGTCAAAAATTTCAGCACTCAAATTTGGAGTCTCAATTTTAGTATACTCTTCTAATAAGGTCAGTTTCCCATTCATATAGAAGCGTACTTCAGGAGCAATCCAACCGCCTCCAAGTGCTTCATACTTATCGAAGATCACTTCTTGAATTCTGTTTTCACCAAAATTCTGAATCATCTTAACAAATAGTAATCTGTCTTTTTCAATCCAAAATTGATTGGAAGTTTCGTCACCTTCCAAAGCACCCACAACATAAACTTTCACTCCGTTATAGTCCCTTTGATAAGCCTTGTCCAAATCTAAGCCTAAAGTTTTTAAGGCTGCTTCTGTTTTCTCAACAGGTTGGCTATAGACCGAAAAGCCTAAAATAAGCAACGGATGATACATGATTCTAGAACCAGCAATTATACCCTCGTTCAACTGATAAATGGAATCGTTGCGGAAAATCAAGCCATTGCCTTTGTCCATGTCATCAAATTTGATGGCCAGGTTACTGGGCAACTCCAGAGCTTCGTACCAAATATTTACTGCGGAAATGCTTCCGTCTTCTGCGTAGCGGGTTGTTTTTTGCTCGAAAGCAACGGTTTTGTACCATTTGCCATCGTAGCGCTTATTCATTTTTTTTAATAGAGAATGTCCATCGCCCCGAAATGAATTGGGGGCAATGGACATTAATAATATAATTGGTAATATCAGTTTTTTAAAAATCATTATCCTTCTTCAAATAGCTCTGTATAGGCAGCTGCAACTGTTCTGGCTTGGCTTCCTTTCCATTCTGGAGCACCCGGAATTTCAGTAGCTTCGGCTAAACTTTCTTTAGTTTTACCAGCGTCTATGCCTTTTTTTACATACTCAAGAGACTTTTCAAGGTAATTTTTGAATGCCATCAAGTCTGCTCTCGTGCCACGAATATCGTAACCTTCTCCCGAATGTCCATAAACAAAAAGCGTATCGTCATCAAAAGCTGCATAAGTTTGATCCAATACATTCGTCCAACTGGCGATATTGGCTCCGGCAGATTTATCAATAAATGGAGGCCTGCGGTTGAAAAGTAAATCGCCCATGTGTACAATATTGGCATTTTCGAAATGAACGACTGAATCGCCATCCGTATGCCCAACTCCGAAGTAATGCATCGACATGGTTTCGTCACCTACCTTTTTACTCCATTTGCCAGAAGCATAAGTAGTATCAGGCAAAATGGTTGTTGAAAGATCCTTTACGGTTTTTTCTTGATTGGCCTTAGAGTTTTCGTGAGCCGCTACTTGTTTCACCAACCCTTTAAAAGCAATGTTGCCACCTGTATGATCGCCATGGTGATGGGTGTTGATCAAAAGATCAATTTGTCGATCAGACATTTTCTTGATTTCGGCAATCACATGTTCTGCCTGATCTTTGAACTGTGTATCAACGACAACAATACCTTCCTTGGAGGCCATCCAGCCTATTGTCCCGCCTCTTTCAGTGAAAATACCCACATTATTTCTCAAAGGAGTCATTTGATATCCTTCTTGTTTGAAAAGAAAGTTCAAGAAAGAGAGCCCTGTGCCTGCCCCAATCCCAGTTACTAGGCCGGTGTTTTTAACGAAAGTTCTTCTGTTCATCATTGTTGAATTGATTAATTGAAATTATAAAAGCCTGTGGTGAATGAGTTTACCGCCTGTATAAAAGGGATTATAATGGCGTTTGTAGATAGCAACATAAGCTTTAGATTTAGATAAATTTTAGCCTACTAACACTATGACCATGAGGATTTGTTATTTTTTGTTTTTGATGTTGTCGGTTTTCAGACTAAGCGCCCAGCAGATTTCGAAAGACCTATTGACCACACCAGAATTATCTAATTATCAGAAAACATCTACCTATGCCGATGTTCAAAGGTTCATTGATGCGGTGATGAAAGACAGTGACAAAGTCACTAAGTTTTCGATGGGAACAAGTTTAGAGGGTAAAGAAATACCAGTGTTGGTATTGGCCAATCCAAAAATTTCAACCCCTACAGAAGCGAAAGCAAGCGGCAAACCAATTATTTACGTGCAGGGAAATATTCACTCAGGTGAGGTTGAAGGCAAAGAAGCAGTACAAATGATGCTTCGCGAAATTTTGCATGGCGATAAAGCCTATTTGCTCGATAACCAGATCATCCTTTTCGTGCCGATCTACAACACAGATTCCAACGATAAAATGGATGTTGAGCGCAGAACCTCACAAGAAGATAGCCCAAAAGAAGTGGGAATGCGTCCCAATAGCCAAGGTTGGGATTTGAACCGAGATGGCATTAAAATGGAGGCCATTGAAACCCGAGCGCTTTTCCAAAACGTGATTATCCCTTGGGATCCAGCACTTTTTGTTGATTTGCACACTACTAATGGAACATGGCATGGCTACTCGCTTACTTGGGCACCTAGCTATCACACCGCAGGTGAAAAAGCGCCTTACGATTACACGTGGGATAATATTTTACCAGCAGTAGTAAAGAATGTGGAGGAGAAAGATGGCGTTTACATTGGGCCATACGGCTACTATTATACCAACCAAGAAGGATGGCCAATCAAAAGTATTTATACCTACAACCATCACCCAAGGTATCTGGTGAACCAGTTTGGTTTAAGAAACCGCATGGCCATTTTGAGCGAAGCTTTTGCTCATGAAAGACTTTATCAGCGAATGAATTCAACCTATGCTTTTGTTAGAGAAATCTTGGAGTTCACCAACAAGAATGGAAAGGAAATGATGCGTGTCAATGCCAAAGCAGAAGCTGATGCCATTCAAATGGTAAAAGAGCAAGGCGGAAAAGTTTCTAAGGGTGTGAGGTTCGAAATGGCTCCATTAGAGGAGAAAATTCCTGCTTACAGAACGTATAACCACTTGGTGTATGAAGAAACAGAAGGTGCTAGACCGGGTACTCGTTATTTGCGCAAGCCAGAAATTATTGAGATTAACGATGTAGTGAACTATGCCGCTTTCAACGCTACGGTATCGAGCATTTTACCAAAAGGCTATATTATCCCTGCGGCTTTTGCCAATATTGCTGAGCATCTACAAATGCAAGGGGTGAAAGTGACCAAGCTTGATAAAAGCGTGAGAGCTACGGGTCAGGTTTTTACCGCCACGTCACTAAAATTAGCCGAAAGACCTTTCGAAAAGCACATGATGGCGGAGGTAGAAGGCGAGTATAAGAGTGCCACCAAAAAATTCAGCAAAGGTGATTATTGGGTGGATTTAGCACAGCCCTTAGCTAATTTGATTTTCTACACGCTCGAGCCACAATCAGATGATGGACTTGTGACTTGGAACTTCTTCGATGAACATTTCAAGAAAAACGGCATCGACCAAAAACCAGTTGAATACCCTGTATTTAAGTATTTTGAGTTAAAGTGATAGCAAATACAAAAACAAAAATGCCAATGACAGACTCTGTTATTGGCATTTTTTATGCCTCTTGTCTCCTAATCTCCTCATAAATCAGTCGCATTCCTTCTAGAGTTAATTTGCGGTTTACTTCTTCGAAGCGATCATGAAGCGGGGTAAGAATTGATGATAAACCTCCGGTAGCGATCACCTTAAAGTGAGTTCCCAATTCCTTTTGGATTCTATCCAGCATGCCTTCTACCATACTGACATAACCCCAAAGCACACCCGCTTGAATGGCGTGGATGGTGTTTTTACCAATCACCGAATCGGGTAATTCTAAAGGTACTTCTGGCAATTGCGCAGTATTGCCCACCAATGCTTTTATAGCCGTTTTAAGCCCAGGAGCGATATTCACCCCATGTATTTTTCCTGAAGCTTCTACTACCGTAAATGTCAAGGCTGTACCAAAGTCGACTACGATACAATTTGTTTTGTAAAGGGAGTAAGCCGCCATGGCATTGGCCATTAAGTCTGTACCAATTTGATGCGGATTGCCCGTGACGATAGGCAGTAAATCATAATATTTTGGGCCAATGAAAATATGCTCGCATTCAATGATGGATGACCAAAATTCAGCTAAAGCGGTATTCAGCTGAGGTACCACAGAAGAAATGATGATGCCGTTCACATCACTCAACTTCAAGTCGTTTTCTAGAAAGTTGAGCCTCAAAAAAACCTCATACTCAATTTGATTTTTAATCGGCAGGGTATTGAAACGCCATTCATGAACCCATGAATTGCCGTCATGAAGTCCGAAAACAATGTTGGTATTACCCGCATCAATGGCTAAAAGCATGTTCTATAAATTACAAAATCCAAATAAAAAATTTCAAGCACCAAAGCTCAAATCCCAAAATTCAAGTGTCATATGGCAACCCAAATATCTAGAATGAGTTCCCACTAACTACTAACTACTAACTACTAACTACTTATTAACAAACATCGGTGGATTTTGCTCATCAAAATCTGTTGCTTCTTGGTAGGCTCTTGCCACCGCTAAGATAGTTGCTTCATCAAACAAGTTTCCTAAAAATGAGATACTTGTTGGGCTACCATCTTCAGTATAACCATTCTTTAATACTACACATGGGTGGCCTGTCAAATTGGTTGAAAGTAGCTGACTTCCACCAAAACTTGGCGTTACAATCACATCGTAATCTTTCATCAAGTCATTGACCTTTTGCATCAAAACGGTTCTGGCTCGGTTGCCATTAATATAATCCACAGCAGAGGTAAATCTTGCCTGACGGAATAGATTAGGCCAAGCACCTGCATTTTGTCTTACTAAAAGGCTGTCTCTATCCGATCTGGTCAAAGCATCGAATGACGCTGCAGCTTCTGCAGATAATATGGCCTGCATTCCACCAAAAGGAAGGTCAGAAACCCATTCTACGGGAATTAGATTAGCACCAAGCTTTTTCAATTCTTCTAAAACCTGCTGCTCATTGGCTTTTTGTTTTTCGTTTCGAGTTTCATCGAAAAAGCTTTTCAAATACCCAACTCGAAGTTTCGAAAGATCAACTTTGCCTTTATAGTTAAAGGCAGCATCATGTACCGACTGATCAATGTTATCTGTTCCTCTGATCACATCAAATACTAAAGCACAATCGAAGGCATTTCTAGCAATCGGGCCAATTTTGTCCATGCTCCAGCTTAAAGCCATCGCGCCAGCTTTACTCACACGTCCGAAGGTTGGTCTTAATCCAGTTACGCCATTTCGAGTAGAAGGAGATACAATTGAACCTAGCGTTTCAGTACCTAATGCAAAAGGCACCAAGCCAGCTGAAGTTGAAGAGGCAGACCCAGCAGAAGATCCACTTGATCCTTGTTCCATATTCCATGGATTTTTGGTGGTTCCGCCATACCAAACATCGCCCATGGCTAATGCGCCCAAGGTAAGTTTTGCCACTAAAACAGCACCGGCTTCATCCAATTTGCGGATTACAGTTGCCAATTCCTCTCCACGGTCTTGGTCTTTGTATGGTCCTGCGCCCCAAGTAGTTTTATAATCAGGTACGGAAAGTAAATCTTTCGCTCCGTAAGGAATTCCGTGTAATGGGCCTAAATAAGTGCCTTTGGCTAATAATTCATCCGCTTTTTTCGCTTGAGCCAATGCACGTTCTTTGGTGATGGTAATCACAGATTGAAGCGTATCGCCATAAGTTTCTAAGCGATTGATAAAGAAGTTTGTCAGTTCAACTGACGATATTTTTTTCTCCTTGATCAAAACGGAAAGCTGAGCGACTGTGTAGAAAGCAAGGTCATTCTTGTCCTTAGGCATTTCTACATTCTTAGGGAAAACCCAATCAATTTTTTGCTGGTCGGTTGACGGTTGTGCCCCAATAATTGGATTGAACCACATCGCTGGAGGAACTTCATTGCCTAACTCAAAAGCATGCAGTTCCTTGATGCCAGCCATTCCACGATTGAGACCTGGGAGCAATTGATCTATTTCGCCATCGGTAAGGTTAAGGTCTAGTAATTTTTGGGCTGCCTTCACGTCTTCTCTCGCTATACTCAAATCTTGGGCAACTTTAAAGCCCATCGCAAAACCAGAGGAGACCAACAGGATTGCGAGAAGTGTAATGATTGGCTTCTTCAGTTTAGATGGATTCAGTTTTTTCATAGTGGTAGTTAAATTGTTTTGACTTCTTTTGCGTACAAGAATTTATTCAACAAAATAGAATTGCATAAGTTATGAAAAGCATGGTGACTCAACAAGCACAATTCCCTAACTGGATGCGTGGTTTTTTATTAATTGCAGCAGCCTATCATATCTTCTGGGGTTTTTTTATAGCTATTTATCCGGAAAGCTTTTTTCATTGGGTAACTGAATCGCAAAATGCGGTGCCAGATATCACAATTTGGCAAGGAAGGGCTGTGTTAGTAATGGGTATAATTTACTTGTTTACTGCGCTTCATCCAGGTAAACTTTGGTTCTTGCTCCTCTTTGGTGCCTTCACAAAAATTGCTGGGGGCCTCTGGTTCTTCCTAGTGATTCTTGAAGGTGAATTGGGTAAAAAGTCGATTTTTCATTTGCTTATGAATGATGCAGTTTGGGTGCCTTTCTTAATCGTTTTTGGATTGAAGGGCCTAGCCTATAAAAAGTCAAAAGAGAACAGCGCACTCAAAGCTAAAACAGGAAAGTAATATGAAAACTTATTTCACCCGGCTTTATGAATATAATCTCTGGGCCAATAATTTATTTTCCGAAGTCCTTTTGGCCAATAAGCTTGAAAGTCCTAAAGCAGTCGATCTCTTTTCTCATATTGGAAATGCTCAAATCATCTGGTTCCATCGCATCACTAAATTGGAAGGAAAAACGCCAAAGGTCTTCGATACATTTGAACTGAATGAAGCCGTTGATTTAGCCCGAATTAGCGGCCAGTTGTGGATTAATATGGTTAAACACAAGGAAGGCTATAATGAAACTATTGAATATCATAGCTAAGATGGTGCGTTCCATAAATCCACTTTATCTGATGTTATCATTCATGTGGCCAATCATGGCACACACCATCGTGGGCAAATCGCAACGTTGCTGAGACAAGAAAATATTGCACCTCCCGCAAGTGATTTTATTTTCTTTTCAAGGACCTGATCAAAAGAAAATCCACTTCTTCCTTTTATAAATCGGGGTGCGTTGGGTATTGGTCATAGCGGAGCCTCTAGAAGTGCCAAAGCAATAAGGCTTTTTAGAATTAGCTTTCAGTTGATTAATGTTGACACTGAAAAAGAATCCTGTACTGCTTTTTTCGCTAGTTAATAAGGCGTTAATGCTCTGTGTACCGACTGTAATTGCACCATAACGTGCTGCCAATCCCCAATGAAAATTACCAAGTTGATTAAAGTACAATGGCATATAAATAGCTCGCTTTCCTTGTTCCCAACGAGGGGTCAGTGTGATAGAATGTAAATAGTTAAGTCGATAGTCAACGGGGGCAAGACTTGTCAGATCTAATCTCGCATGTGCTCCAGCGTAAAAGTCATTTCCAAAATTATAATCGTAACCGAGGTTTAATGTGGTGGGTAATGAAACTGTATAAGGCTTGTCTATATCATTAACTTGAATTAGCGTGGCTAGGCTATCTCTGAATTGCCTAAAGCTTGAGAGTCCTTGAAATAGCAAATCGAGGTTATTGAAGTTCGTTACATTGGGTTGGCCAGAAGTTCTTGCAGAGGCCGACCCGGTATCAAATCGCATAGAACCAATGTCTGTAATACTTACACTAAGTTTAAACTCATAGTCCAAGTCTGGATCTCTATTGGTACCATTTTTATCCTTTGGAGAAGGTCTAGAGGCTATTCTTTCATAAACAAAACCAAAGTCCACTCCAAGCCTATTATTGATGATTTCAGGCAATTTATTGAGAACATCGATGCCGTCAAACTGTTCAAATTCATCTAAGTTTGACGAGTACCCAAAAGAGAGATTTGCGTTGGTGACTTGAGTGATGCCTGCATTTGTTTCATAATCAAAGTCTTCAATAGCTAAAAAGGTGTTCGCTCTTGGGCTGATCATTTTGAGTGAAATTCCGAATTTCAATCTATTGTAACTATCATCATTGAATACCTTGGCATATGTAAGTGCATACTCACGCCACAATGACGAAGTAAACTGACCTGATTGATTATCAACTCGAGAGTTGTCAAATGCAGGATTAGAAAATCGGTTAAATTGAATAATAAAATCAGGACTTAAGTCTAATGTACTCGCATGCGCCCTTAGTCTATAAGTAAAACCAAGAGATTCATTCCCAGCTAAACTCACCATTCCAGAAAAACCACCAATTGCTGCGTTAGCGTTAAGAAATTTCTGTTCTCTCTCTAAAAATCTAAAGATTCCACTATTATCTTCTGTCTTGGAATTATAGACAATGTTGTTCGCTAAAAAGAAGTTGGCGTTGATTAAGCTGAAATCATATTTGTAAGGAGAGCCAGCAAGGTTGGCAGGCTGTAATTGCGCTCCCATAATCCCAGAAAAATCAGAATGAATATAACCATTAAAACTCTGGGCAACAGCAATTTGAGAAAAGCAAATAAGCAGTATGAGTTGTAAAGTGCGCAAAATTAGGTGTCAATTGCTTCGAGTTATTAAAAGTACGTCAAATCTGCCAAATTATTTTTAGGAGAAGTGGATTTCATGATTTAATCAGATTACGTTCTGTTCTTCGTGTCGATTACTTAAAGTCCAAATTAAATCAAGAATAAAAAAATGTTTGAGTACGTTTTAATAGGATGTTGCAAATGCAAATACTTGTATTTGAACCGCTAATGATATTGGATGAAATGCATTTTTACGTATATTTGAAGCTCTTTCTCAAACACCTAGTGGTCATCTTTACTTTCCACTATCTCCAGATTACTTTTAGCAAACACCATTATAACTAGCAAAATACGTCATTGATGTATTCGCATGCAGCGCTCATTACTATACACTGTTCAGGGTGTAATAGGTGTTTAACCTACTTTATAGCGTTAATACCGAAAATTTGAAATTAGTAAATCGCTCATATAGCGAAGAGAACTTAAACCGACCTTCAATACGAAGATCATTTGTTCTTGACTTGATTTCCAATCATTCCCCTGATGATCTGAAACAGGAAAAGAATGAAAAGGAACACGCTAATTTCGGTAATCACAACCTATCTAATCGTCATATCATTGATGATCAGTGTTCCTACATATGCAATTAACATAGATCAAACACTCACTAAACAAGCCGCTATACAAGACCTCAATCTCTATTTTGAACTAATTGACGAGCAACACGGCAATCCTTACGCTTACATTTCCAGAATTGAATTTAAAGCTTTGGTAGATGTACAAGTAAAGGCCTTGCCTGAGAATATTTCACAACAGGACTTTTCTATTCTACTCTCTGAACTTAACCAAAAATTGAGATGTGGACATACTGCTGTTTCCATTGATACTCAAACTTTGAAAAGAGCTACAGAGAAAAGTGAATTTTTCCCTTATGCCATTTCAATTATTGAAAACGAAATTTTTATAGATTTTGAGGAAGGTAATATACCTCTTGGAAGCAGGGTTCTTTCAATCAATGGAATTTCCTCAGCTCAAATGGTGACCGATTTAACGGCATTGACCATTACTGACGGATTTATTGAAACTAAGAAACTAAGAGAAATAGAGCAGAAATTTGGCTATTACTATTTCTTGAAATACGGCCCTATTGGCCAATTTAAAGTAAGCTACGATTTTGATGGTAAGGTTCAGGAATCACTTGTTCAGGGTGTACCTGGCAATCAGATGATGGCTAATAATTACATGCGTCCAGTGTATAAATCGCATGAGCGATATTATCACTTTACTCATCTGGACGCTGTTGACTCCCTTCAAACCTTAGTTTTGACCTTGAATACTTTTCAGGCAAACCCTGAATGGTTCTTTGACAAAATAGCAGCTCAATACGATAAGGCCTCGAAACGATTTCGTTTCAACAGCCTCGTATTGGACCTGCGAAATAATGAAGGAGGAGATCGCAGACTTTTGAATATTCTTTATAAAATCATCGAAGGTACTGACTTGGTTGATCCGTCAAATACTTATACTAGAAGTTTGACAATCACACACGAAAATCAGCTATTGGGAATTAACGGTGCGGCAAATAATGCTGAAGTAGTAACAAATGCCGAGAATTACTTAGAAAAATACTTCGTTTCGAATAACGATGGCAAATTTGTAAGCCCTGAACACAACTGGCATGCAGATTTCGATTTAGGTTTTGAATTGGACGATATCCGTTTTGAAGGTAAAGTATATGTGCTCACTTCAGGTAAAACCTTTTCTGCTGCTGCTGACTTCGCAAGAATACTAAGCCAAATGGACATGTGATTTTAGTAGGTGAAGAAACTGGTGGAGCACACCAGGCCAGAACAGCTAACATGGTATTGAATTATGGCTTGCCAAATTCAGGTCTAGTGATTCAAATCCCTGTAATTTTCGAATCATTCATTAACCATGACAAGAACAACGGATTCGGCAGAGGAACCTTCCCTGATTTCTTTGTTAAGAAAACTTACACCGACCTTATCAATAAAAAGGAAGCTGTTTTTGAGTTCACTTTAGATCTTATTGCTCAAAGCAATTCTTTAGGCTCTAATTAATTAAAAATCTATTTCCGTAGCTTTTCGGATTACTTACCTTTAGAGAATGAGTAAGCCTGAAAAATCCCTGTTTCTTTTAGACGCATTTGCGTTGATATATCGTGCCCATTTTGCCTTTAGTAAAAATCCGAGAATAAGCTCAAAAGGGCTTAATACAGGTGCAGCCTTTGGGTTCACCAACAGCATGTACGAAATCATTGAAAAGCGACAGCCTACTCATATTGCTGTTGCCTTTGATATGCACGGTCCAACTTTTCGACATATTCAATACCCTGAATACAAAGCCAACCGTGATGAGCAGCCAGAGGATATTCGAATTGCTATCCCATTAGTAAAAGAAATTGTTCGGGCCTTTAATATTCCCGTCTTGGAATTAGAAGGTTACGAGGCCGATGACGTCATTGGCACGGTTGCGAAGCAGGCTTCAGCCGAAGGCTTTGAAGTCTTTATGATGACGCCAGATAAGGATTATGGTCAATTGGTAGAGGAACATGTATATCTGTATAAGCCAGCCTTTATGGGAAATTCGGTTGACATCATGGGGATTCCCGAAATCCTCGCAAAATGGGATATCGAGCGAATTGACCAGGTTATTGAAATGTTAGGTTTGCAAGGCGATGCTGTGGATAACATCCCTGGAATTCCAGGAGTTGGGCCAAAAACTGCCTCAAAACTCTTGAAAGATTACGGAACAATTGAAGGTATTATTGCGCATTCTCACGAATTGAAAGGTAAGCTGAAGGAACGAGTAGAGGAATTTGGTGAGCAAGGTTTGCTGTCCAAAGAACTGGCAACCATTTGTACTACGGTGCCAATCGAATTTGACGTAGAGGCCATGAAATATACTGGTCCGAATAAAGAGAAATTGACCGAGATCTTTGAGCAACTAGAGTTTAGAACAACGCTAAGGAGAATTTTAGGAGAATCCTCCGCTCCATCTACGCCAACAGCCACAAAGCCAAAAGCTCAGGCTACTGCTCAAATGGGGCTTTTTGGAGAGGATAGCCCTACCCTTCAAAACACACAAGAAAGTCCTCAATTAGCAGATAAACTCAATATTCTCACAGTGGAGCACGATTACCACTTGGTAGATAGCGCCTCTTTAAGAAAGCGGTTGATCAAATATTTACTAATTCAAAAGGAGTTTTGCTTCGATACTGAAACCGATAATATTGAACCGATCGAAGCGAATATGGTTGGCCTCTCATTCTCTTATAAAAAAGGAGAAGCTTATTACATTCCTACTCCAATTGATCGAGAAGAGACTCAGGCGATATTAGAAGAATTCAGACCTGTTTTCGAAAATGAGAGCATTCTCAAAATTGCTCAAAACGCTAAATATGATATTCAGGTGTTGAAGAATTATGGCATTGAAGTTAAAGGCCCAATTTTCGACACAATGATTGCCCATTATTTGATCGATCCAGATACAAGGCATAACATGGATACGCTAGCGGAAAATTACTTGAATTATACCCCAGTTTCTATTACTGAATTAATCGGTAAAGCCGGAGTAAATCAAGGGAATATGAAGGACGTTGCCATTCATAAGGTGGTAGAATACGCAGGAGAAGATGCCGACATCACTCTTCAATTGAAGCAGAAGTTTGCACCAATGCTGGAGGAAGGTAATGTCACCAAGCTTTTCACTGAAGTTGAAATTCCTTTGGTAACTGTGCTGGCCGATATTGAATACAATGGAGTAAAAATCGATGTGGAGGCTTTGGCCGTTATGTCCAAGGAATTGGCACAAGAAAGCCTTATCGCTCAAACCCAGATTTTTGAATTAGCGGGTGTAGAATTCAATATTGCCTCTCCAAAACAACTAGGCGAGATCCTTTTCGATAAAATGAAATTGATTGATAAGCCTAAGAAAACTAAAACAGGCCAATACGCCACTGGCGAAGATATTTTATCGACCCTAGCGAACGAACATGCAATTGTACGAAGGATTTTAGAATTCAGAGAATATCAAAAGCTGAAGTCCACTTATGTTGATGCCTTGCCTCGAATGATCAGTCCGATTGATGGATTGGTACATACAGATTATCGTCAGGCGGTTGCTGCCACTGGGCGATTAAGTTCAAATAATCCAAACTTGCAAAACATCCCAATCAGAACGGAAAAAGGGCGTGAAATCAGAAAAGCATTTATCCCTCGTTCCGAAGATCATATCCTTTTGGCTGCGGATTATTCTCAAATAGAACTTCGCATTGTAGCCGCTTTTGCCAAAGATGAAAGTATGATGGAAGCCTTTAAAAATGGCAGAGATATTCATGCTACAACGGCTTCAAAAGTATTCGGTGTGCCACTTGAAGAAGTAGACCGCGACATGAGAAGAAAGGCCAAAGAAGTCAATTTTGGATTGATTTACGGTATTTCAGCCTTTGGTTTAGCTCAGAATATTGGCATTTCGCGTACCGAGGCGCAGCAGATCATCACCGCTTATTTCAATGAATTCCCAGGCGTTAAAACCTTCATGGATGTTCAAGTCAACAAGGCCAGAGAGTTTACTTATGTAGAAACTATTTTAGGCAGAAGGAGGTACTTGCGAGACATTCATTCCAAGAATATGGTAGGTCGTGGACATGCGGAAAGAAATGCGATAAATGCGCCAATACAAGGAAGTGCGGCTGATATGATTAAAGTAGCCATGATTAATATTCATAAATGGATGAAGGAAGAAAAGCTACAATCTAAAATGATCATGCAGGTGCATGATGAACTTGTTTTCGATGTATACAAGCCTGAATTAGAGTTGATGAAAGAAAGGATTCCAGTCTTAATGAAATCGGCCATTGAATTTGAAGTACCAATGGAAGTTGAAGTTGGCGTTGGAGATAACTGGTTAAAAGCACATTAAAACGAACCAACTCTCCAAAAGTTTAGCCTCGTTGAATGGAATCCATAATTACATTTTCTGGATATTGAACACCTACTTTTGGAGAGTTATTAATTAAAATACTTTATGGAAACACTGCCAATTAGCCTTACTCAGATTCGTGAAGCCCATGCCCGAATCAAGCCCTTCATTCATCATACGCCTGTGCTTACTTCGGAAAGCATCAATGCCATTGCGGGCTGCGTAGTCTATTTTAAGTGTGAGAATTTCCAAAAAGTAGGTGCGTTTAAAGCCAGGGGAGGCCTAAATGCTGTGCTTTCTATTCCAGTAGAGCAGAGAAAAAAAGGAGTAGTAACCCATAGCTCTGGCAATCATGCCCAAGCTATGGCTTGGGCCGCCAGAGATTCTGGTTGTAATGCTTATATCGTAATGCCAAACACAGCTCCAGAAGTGAAGAAAAAAGCAGTGGCTGGTTATGGTGCTCAAATTACTTTTTGCGAATCCACCCAAGCAGCCAGAGAATCGAATGCTGCTCGCATCATGGAAGAAACTGGGGCAACTTTCGTTTCGCCTTATAATGATTACAAGGTGATTGAAGGACAGGCAACGGCCACCATAGAATTCTTGGAAGAGCAAACGGATCTCGACTTTTTAATGGTACCTGTTGGAGGAGGTGGGCTATTGGCTGGAACTGCCCTGGCCGCTCATTATTTAAAACCTGAACTTCAAGTATATGCTGGTGAACCCGAAGGTGCTCAAGATGCTTTTCTTTCGATGCAAAAGGGAGAGGTAGTCCGCATTGACAAACCCAATACCATTGCTGATGGTCTTTTGACCACCGTGGGGGACAAGAACTTCCCAATCATTAAGCAATTGGTAAAAGGAATTTTAGTAGTCAACGATCAAGAAATTATTGAAGCGATGCGCTTGATTTGGGAAAGGATGAAAATCATTATAGAACCCTCTTGCGCAGTACCTTTTGCTGCTTTATTAAAGAATAAGGAGAAGTTTGCTGGCAAGAAAGTGGGCATAATCTTGAGCGGAGGAAATGTGGATTTGGCTAAATTGCCTTTTTAGATTTGGGTATTGGGTATTTAGAATTAACTATGATGCCACATCAATTAATGTTGAATTGTAATTTGAGATCAGGCATACGCTGCATCTAAACACCAAACACTAATCTCTAAATTTCAACTTCGCGATAGTTCCCCTCGGCCCTGAAGCATAAGCCGACTTTTTATCTTTACTTAAGCTTACCGAATAATATTTACCTTCCATCAGAGCATAGGCGCTCGTGCCTTCTCTATAATAACTACAGCTTTCTCTGCCTACAGTAAGTACAAGACCATCCGCCATGATTGCAGCGCCAGAACGGTAGCCTTTTGGTGATAGTGATGCAAATATGGGAAACCACGTCTTTCCCTTGTCAATCGTATAAGCACTGTTGATCCTCGTCAGTGAGTCACCGCGATAATCGCCTCCAACAATCAAACCTTCTCGCTCATTTTTGAAAGTGATAGAGAAGATGCCTTCAGTAGATTCTCCGGATTGAATTGGTGTGATGGTTTTGTTCCAGGTTTCTCCCATGTCATATGAATAGAAGAAACTTGCTTCTTGGCCACCAAGCCCGATATATACATCAGATTTTCCATTGGTGATGAGGCATGTGCCGCTTGCTGCAAATCCACCTTGCCCCTCTTTTGCTATAGGCCTTTGTTCAAATGGAAGTTCCTGCCATGTTTCACCGGCATCTTTAGTTTTAAGAATTAGCAGTCTGCCATCAACAGCATCGCCAAAGGCAATGCCATTCTGATCATCCCAAAAATCCATTGCATCGTAGAAGGTGCCTTCTTTCATGGTAAAGAATTTTTGCTGCCAAGATTTGCCACCATCAGTCGTTTTGTAGATGACTGCGGGCAAACCTGCGCTTAAAACGATGGCAGTATTTTCATCGAAGCCTTGCACATCACGAAAGTCGATGGTGTCAGCCTCGGCAATAATTACATTTTCCCAAGTCGTTCCGCCATCTATGGTTCGGAGTACGGTTCCTTTGCTTCCGCTTGCCCAAGCCACGTTTCCAGAAACTGCATTGAGTCCTCTCAAACTTGATTCAACCGTAGAATTTTGGGCTTCCCAATAA
>JBLIKG010000016.1:0-19877 GCA_047636255.1 Roseivirga sp.
TCAAATCTCTGAAGCTAATCAGGTCTACATTGAGATGAAGGATGTACAGTTAAAGGAATTATCATACCAATACAGGACTAGTGGTGGTATTGAAGCATGGATTAATCTTCAATTAAACAAGCTCCTTAGGTTCTATACCGATTATGGAACCAATCCATCAAAAGCAATAACAATTTCATTAGTTGTGCTTTTACTTTTCGCAGTCTTCTACTTCTTTTTTCCAAGTGAATGGGATACAAAAAGTAAGAAACAACTTTTAACTGATTATAAACATTTTATAGAAAAGAACGAAAAAGGCTATATTAAACCATTTTTCAAACTTAATATAGGACTTCTTAACAGTTTAATTAATGCATTTACTTTAAGCTTAAATGCGTTTGTTACGCTGGGCTTTGGTTCTATACCAACCTCTGGAATAGCTAGATATGTATGCATTCTTCAAGGTTTTCTCGGATGGTTCTTATTGAGTATTTTTACAGCAAGCTTGATTAATCAAGTTATGTTTTAGGATAGTGCTCGATTCAGCTCTGACAAAAAATGAACTGTCATTATTCCTTATTTTTCGTGGTTTGTAGAGTACATTTGATGACCTTAATTCTAATTTCTTACTGATGTTAATCAAGAATTTCCCAGGAACACAAGTAAATGCGGAACTTATCAAGCCTCGTATTTCTCAGTTTTGCGACATCTTTTTTGAATCTGAGCCAGAAGTTGAAAATGTAGTCATGGGTTCTGTGAATGCAGGTACTTCTTACTCTGGCTCTCTATTTGAAATGGGTCAAGAAGGAATGACAGGCGCCTTCTATGGTATTCTTAGCGCACAGCAAAACTTTGTAGGTAAGCATCCCTATCAGAAAGTACATAATGTACTTCATCGATTGGCTGCTGAGCATGACACTTTTGCACTTGATAGTTTTGATTACGAAAGTCCGGTACAGTTTTCACTGATCAGTAAGCCTTCTGAACATTCGTCTTGCATAGACTTGGACGGTATTGTGTTTATCGATGTTTTCAAAGATGACCTGCGACCTTACCAAGTGGATGCTAATTATGCAATGATCTATCTAGTTCCGCCATTAGCAGATTTATATACCACCACCAATGATTTCTTGCATGCTATAAAAGCTACGTCAGAAAATATTATTAAGGCAGTAATGACCTATAATAAAGGTTATACTGGTGCCAAAAGTCCAAATGGACTAAATCTAAAGAAGATCAATACCATAAGAATATGCTTATTCAGTTCTGGCTATTTTAATAACTTCCAATTGAGCCACGATCAAATAGCGAGTTATATTTATCAAGGTATAGCCTCAGAGTTACATAGTAAGGAGACAAGCATCACTACCGTACAATTCGAAAACAACTATTACGATGTAATGGAGAATGAGATCAAAAGCAAAAAGCAGGACTTTAGTATAGTACCTGCTTTAATGCGAAATTGAATTCTGTTTTAACTCGAATCATGCAATAGACTTTCTATTACTGACGTAATTCACTTTGAATCAGTCGCTATGCTTCGTTTAACTTAAAGGCTTGATTCTAATTTTCAATTCCTTTTCTATATCTAAAAGCTTTGGTCGGTCCTTTTCCGAAATAAAGGTTATTGAAATCCCCTTCTCTCCTGCTCTACCTGTTCTACCGCTTCGGTGGGTATAATATTCAATTTGCTGCGGAAGTTGGTAATGAAGCACGAAACTAAGTCCCTTTACGTCAATTCCACGAGCTGCAATATCGGTAGCTACAAGAATTTCTGTCTTTTCCGTCTTGAACATACGCATCACTTTATCGCGATCTCGTTGTCCCATATCTCCTTCAATCACATCCACACTAATGTTCTTAGCTTGTAATTGTTTGGTAAGCACACGAGCAGCTTGTTTAGTTTGGCAAAAAATCATGCCACGCTCATTCTTATGATAAGAAAGGAAATGCAAAATCTCTTGCACCTTGTCCTTGGAGTTACAAATCATAAACTCATGCGTAATATTGGCGTTTACACCTGCACTTCTGCCGACTTCTATCCTATCAGGGTTTGGTTTTAAGAACTTTTTAATAATTTCTTTAATGCCTTCCGGCATGGTGGCAGAGAAAAGCCAAGTTGTTCTTTCTGAAGAAATGTAATCCAAAATCCCATGAAGATCTTCCTTAAAGCCCATGCTTAACATTTCATCAGCCTCATCTAACACCACTGACTTCACTTGCGAAATATCAATCACTTCCTTTTTGATCAAATCCATTAACCTACCTGGAGTGGCTACTACAACATGTGTTGGTCTTTGTAGCCTTTGGATTTGCAAGGTCATATCAGCACCACCATAAACAGCTTCTATAAAAATTTTATCGGTGTACTTTGTGAATTTAAAGAGCTGTTTTGCTATTTGTTGGCAAAGTTCTCTTGTTGGAGCCAAAATTAAGCCTTGAATTTCATGCTTTTTTGGGTTTATTTTTTGGAGTAAAGGAAGTCCAAAAGCGGCCGTTTTACCTGTACCCGTTTGGGCTTGACCAATAAAATCGTTGTCTGAAGTTAAAAGTAATGGAATTGCTAATTGTTGAATTTCAGAAGGTTCAACAATATTCATCTCAGTTAACCCTTTAATTAAGTCGTTTGAAATGCCTAAATCAGAAAATGTACTCACAGCTTTAAATTAATTTGACTGCAAAGGTAGATTAATACTTCGGAATAAAGCATTGGATTAGTCTATGAAGGTCACTTTCTTGCGAACAGAATCAAAAACAATGGAAATCAAAATAGGAATCATTACAGTTTCAGATAGGGCAAGCAAAGGAGAATACAAGGACATTTCGGGGCCTGCAATCATCAGCACACTCGAAGAATACCTTACCAGTGACTGGACTCCTGTTTATCATGTAATCCCCGATGAGCAACATTTAATTGAAAGCACACTCAAACAAATGGCCGATAAAGAACAGTGTTGCTTAATTGTTACAACAGGTGGTACTGGTCCTGCTTTGAGAGATGTAACGCCTGAAGCTACCGAAGCAGTTTGCACCAAAATGCTTCCTGGTTTCGGGGAACTGATGCGTCAAGAGAGTCTCAAATTCGTTCCTACAGCCATTCTTTCTCGCCAAACAGCGGGTATTAGAGGCAAATCTTTGATTATTAATTTACCTGGCAAGCCAAAGTCAATTCGCGAATGTTTGGATGCTGTTTTCCCAGCAGTGCCTTATTGCATTGATTTGATCAATGGCCCAAAGCTCGAAACTAATGAAGAAGTAATCAAAACATTTAGACCAAAGCACTAAGGCTTAACTTTCACCCATGTGGGTGCCCCATGGTAAAAACTTTCAGAGGTGATTTTGACGAAATGGCCATCCTCTAAATTGATAGTATAAATCTGATCTCCATCCGCAATACTAGTGGCATGGAAAGCAATCTTCTTTCCATCTAAAGACCAAGCCAATTCTTGTTCAGCATAAGGAGTTCTGGTTAATTGTTGCAGATCAGAACCATTTGAGTTGATGATATAAATATCCTCTTTGGCCGAATCATCATTTTCTCGCATGCTAAAGGCTATTTTTCTGCCATCAGGCGACCAAGAAGAGTACTTTTCGACAAGAGTATTCTCTGTTAGCTGAGATAATATAAGCGTTTTTAAATCAAGCTTAAAGAGTTCAGAGCTTCCTGTGCGATCAGAGATGAAGGCTATAGTTTCACCATTGGGCGAAATAGAAATATGTCCATTATTTGACTTGCTGGAAACTAATTCTTGCATTCCACCCCCACCCAAATTGCTCATCCAAATACCATTGCCACCCTCTTCTTTTACAGTAAAGAGAATGGACTTAGCATCGGGAAATAACTGTACTTCATTCAAACCAAAAAAGGCCAGGCTATCCATTTCAGCACTATTCAATACTTTAAGCCTAAAATCTCCGTCATCACTTAATGAATAGTATACAATACTTTGCAATCCCTCATTCCACTTCGGGTTATATTCTTGACCGACTTCGAATGTCAACTGCTTTTCCCATTGCCCCAATTGATCGATTTGGTATAAATTGAATCCATCTCTATCAGAGATATAAACCAACGCCTGATCAACATAATTCGTTGACTTTTGACCCGATCCACACGAAGAGAGCGCGATAATCATAGCGAAAAGTAAGCTGGTTAGAATTATAGTCTCAAAACGATTCAAGAGCCTTTTTGTACCTTGTAATTTCATTGTCTGAAAATTAGCCATTTTGTGATTATTGAATCTTAAAACTAAGACTTTATCTTAGTAGAATAAATCAATGAGATGGTAATAGACCCTACTGTAATTGCAATTCCCATTTATTTCCTACTCATCGGAATAGAGCTAATTGTTCATAGAATTCAAGCGGTAAAATCGTATCGCTTAAATGATGCACTTACCAATATCAATTGCGGAGTTACTTCACAAGTAACTGGAGCATTTCTTAAAGTTTTGAGTATTGGCGTTTATACTTTCGTCTTTCAAAAATTTGCCTTTTTCAATCTAGAAAGTAGTATTTGGATCTGGATTATAGCCTTTTTAGCCTATGATTTCTTTTACTATTGGGCACATAGAATGAGTCATCAAGTCAATTTATTTTGGGGTGGCCACAGTGTGCACCATCAGAGTGAAGAATACAATTTATCGGTTGCGCTCCGACAAAGTTCTACCCAAACGATTTGGACATTCCTATTCTATATGCCAATGGCTTTAGTAGGTGTTGATCCCATCATTCTAGTCTCAGTGTCGGGTTTTAATTTGCTTTATCAATTTTGGATTCACACTGAATCGATCAATAAACTACCGGTTTGGTTTGAAGCCGTTTTAAACACCCCCTCTCATCACCGTGTCCATCATGCACGGAACCCAAAGTACATCGATAAAAACCATGCCGGTACTTTTATCATCTGGGACAAAATGTTTGGTACTTTCAAAGAAGAGGAAGAGAAACCGATTTACGGTATTACAAAAAACCTAAATAGCTGGAATCCAATTTGGGCCAACGTTGCCCATTATTCTGAAATGATAGGTGAGATTCAATCTATTCCAAAACTTGCAGACAAGATAAGATATGTTTTTGCAAAACCAGGCTGGTTACCTGAATATATGGGTGGCTATCGAGCACCTTTTGAGGTAGACAGAACTGCCTACAGTAAATTTGATACTAGAACTGTTTCCAGTCTTAATTTCTACGTGCTGATTCAGTATATCGTGTTATTAGTCGGTACCGCTATGTTTCTCTTTAATCTGAACAACATTAGTGCTTCAGACAAACTCATCTTCGCCTCGGTTATTATTGTTTCTGTCATCAGCTTTGGAGGATTGTTCGAAAGCAAAGCTTGGGGCTTTGTATTAGAATCATTGAGAATCCTACTTATCCCTGCCATTCTACTTTGGAAAGTATTCGCAATTGGCCCAATTTTAATTGGTGGATTTATTCTATTTGTTATCGTATTCGAAATTTGGTTGATGAGCGTGCGCAAGGTAACTTTGGCAACTCAAATCAGCTCAGATGAAGCACATTAAAATTAGTTTTCTTTTCCTTACCCTTATTTTCACACTCGGCTGCACTAAGAAAATAGATGTAGGTGATTTTGATTCTGAAAAATGGATTACTGACCGACAAGGGTGTAATGGCGATCGCATTGAAATGATCGATGATGTGATTAAAATCAGAGAGAACCTATTAGGACTTTATCAAAAATCTATTCTCAAAGTTTTAGGTAAGCCAGAAGGTGAAGAGCTCTATGAAAGAAGCCAAACCTATTGGTGGTATTACTTAGACCCTTCTAGCGAATGTGACAATTCGATAGACAACCCTCGCAAGTTAACCATTCGCTATACTGCCTTAGGCATAGCGAATCAAGTTGATATTCAATGAATTCAAAACAGTTGTTTTTAATGGCAAATTGACCAGAACACCATAGGAAAAATTGGTAATAATAATTTTTGTAGAATAATATTTTACTTCCCACAAATTTTCCATACATTCATTCATGGTTTAGCCGAAAGGCTAAAATCCTGCTAACTTTTGTGCAAACGTTTACTGAGTTCATCCATTAGTTAGTAAAAACTATGTTAGTTTTAGTTTTATAGGTAGTTTAGGTGAAGGTTAGTCATTCCTCAGACTAACCTTCTGCTTTTTTACGGGTTTCATGATCAAAGATTTCTACCTGACCAGCCTTATAAAGTCCACCAAGAATTTTCTTGAAATTCTTCTTGCTCATCCCTAATTCTTCTTTGATTTCTTCTGGGCTACTTTTATCTCCAAGTAGTAAAACCCCATTCATATTAATTTTATTGAGCACAATTTGGCTCATGTCTTTTACCGCTTCGTATCCTTGTTTCTGAAGTGACACATCTACTTTGCCATCTTCTCTTACTGCTTTGACAAAGCCTGTACGCTCATCACCTATCTGTACTTGATCGAAGATCTCGTTATGGTAAGCCAACCCTTGGTAGGCGGAATTGACTACCACTTTATAGCCAAGATCAGTTTTTTGCCAAATTAATAAGTTCACCTTATCTCCTTCTGACAACTCTTCGACCTTTGGGCTAAGGAATGATGCAATCTTAGTGGTACCAATCATACGATTCGTCTTAAAGTCTAGTAAGACTTTAACCACATAATTTTTTCCTACTTCCATGGTATAGGCCTGTTCGTTAAAAGGGACCAGTAAATCCTTTTCTAAGCCAATGTCCATAAAGGCGCCAACTTTAGTGATTTGCTTTACTTCAAGACTGGCAATATCATCCACTTTGGCATAGGGCCTGTCAGTCACAGCCACAGGTCTACCAAGGGAATCTACGTATACGAAAACAGCAATCTCATCTCCAATAACAGTTCCTTCTGGGATATATTTTCTAGGTATAAGTATATCTTCAGTACCATTAGTTAAGTACATACCAAAATCAACTTCTCTAGCTACTTTCAGTCTATGATTTTTACCAATTTCCATAGGGCTTTTATATTCTTTTTGAGTATTTTTCTATTCTAATCTTCAAAGGTATGACTAAGCTACCTTCTTTTAGCCATAGGCAAACAATTATTAGTACAGTGCTACTGATTTTCAGTTTATTAACAATCAAATTGAGCTATGCTCAGAAGGCTTATTTGGCAAGTGAGACTTTTGACGGGTCTGTACGCAGCCAAGAAAGCATCCGCCTTGCTTTTTATAATGTTGAAAATCTATTTGATTATTTCAACGACAGCACCACAAATGACGAGCAGTTTCTGCCTTATGGAGATCATTTCTGGACAAAGTCTCGCTATCAAAAAAAGCAGAATAATATTGCTAAGACCATCATTGCCCTGGGTGGTTGGGAACCTCCTGCCCTCATTGGATTCTGTGAAATAGAGAACAGATACGTGCTTGAAAGCCTTACCCAATTTACTCAACTGAAATCCGTGGGCTATGAGATAATCCATCAAGATTCGAACGATGCCCGCGGCATTGATGTAGCTGCCATTTATAGACCTGATAAGTTCAAACTCCTGAATTACGAATACTATAGACTAAAATTTCCTTTTGCACCTAATTCTCGTACGCGCGATATTCTTCATGTAATTGGAGAATTGCCCAATAAGGACACGCTTCATTTCTTTGTAAATCACTGGCCATCTAAGTTTGGTGGTGAATTCGAAACCCAGCCCAGCAGAATGTTTGCAGCACAGTTCGTTCGGAATAAAGTAGACTCCTTGCTTGATATTAACCCTAATGCCCTAATTGTAATCACAGGGGACTTTAATGATGAACCAGGAGAAGAAAGTATGATCGAAGGGTTGGCCGTACAAACAATTAAAGAAGAAGTAAAAAGCACTGACCTTTACAACTTGATGTATGATTTACGATTTGTAACCGGCACGCATAGTTTCGAAAATAAATGGGGGATTTTGGATCAATTTGTCGTTTCTGGCAGCTTAATGAATCTTCAATCCAAAACCTTTATCAAGAACCTAAGTACTCAGATTTTCGATATGGACTTCTTGATTATGGAAGGTGCTACTGGAGCGCGAAGGCCCTTCAGGACTTATCAAGGCCCAAAATATATTGGTGGTTTTAGTGATCATCTTCCCATAATCATGGATTTGGTTTTGAAAAGGGAGAAATAAACTCTTAAATCCAACCTTCCAAATTCCAAATGATCAATCCATATACAATGAATCGAAGAAATCGAAAAGATGAGAACATCAAAAATTTACGTACAGGATATTTAAGCGAGCCCGTCAATAAACAAATCAGCGCATAAGGTATTGGCGTTAAGGCGGCCACAATGATGAGTCCACCACCATACTGATCATATTGTTTTTGGTATTTTTTAAGCCGTTTTTTCAAAAAGAGTTTTTTAAAAAATGGCTTATTACTAATCTCCGTCCCTACCCAATAATTAAATAAGCCCGCCACAAGAGAAATAATCGCCATAGCAATGATGATAATCGAATAAACTAATCCTGGATCATCAATAGACCACACCATAAAGAGCTCAGGTGGTAAGAGGCCTACAAAAATTTCTGAGGCTAAAAAAATCACGAGCATTAACACGTAATCATCAGACACCCAATGCTCAATTATATCATATTGGACCTTGAAATAGTTTTTGAAGAGCACAATCATTGTGATCAAGGCAGCCAAATAGATAAAACCTTTGATCAGGTTCTGAGAAAAATAATTATAAAAATCCTTATTATTTGATTCCATTTACTACTTAGGCTGAAGAATTCAAGTTTAGCTTTTAGCTGCTTTATAACTGTCAATTATTTCTTTGAAAAACATGGGGTTAGTAAACTTATCAATGATCTTCACTTCATTAAGTCCTTCTAGTTTAACTGTCAATTCTTCCAGCAATTGTCCGCTGTAAACATATACACAAGTACCATCTGCTCTAAGCTTTTCAATACTCGATTGAATAAATTCAATCCCAGTCATATCTGGCATCATTTGATCTGATATTAGTATATCGTATTGATGCTCTTTAACCATATCTATGGCCTGCTGACCATTAACAGCCTGTGCAATTTCAATGTCGTTGTAGAAAAACTCAAGGAAATCTTTGAGTGTGTCTCGTACTCCAAAATCATCTTCTGCAATCAGAATCTTTATCATTTCCTTTTCAATTGAATGAACACACTTGTACCTTCTTTACCTCTCGAAATCACCCAAATATCATGACCTAGTCTCTTTGCTAAGTCACTTGCTAAGTAATAACCCATTCCAGAAATTTCTTGATTCTGATTGATCTTAGCTTGAGGTTTACCTAAATTACTCAATTCATCCGCAGAAATACCAATACCGTAATCACGAATTTCAATTATCAAATCATCATTACTCTGACTTAATATCAATTCGGGTCGTTTATCTTTCCTCTCTGAGTATTTTTCCGAATTACTTATAAGTGTATTAAGTATGTACTTTAGCGTTATTTTTTCAGTTAAATACTGATATTTCTTCCCTTGTTCATTGTTTTGTACCTCTAAATGTAGTGACCAATTCTGTGAAAGAAATATTCTTATGTCATCAATATTTAAATAATCGGTTAACTCTTGGTTAACTGACATAAAGTAAATGAAATCATTCAGCATGCGTTTAATTGAATCAACAGCTTCTGAAGAAAGCCTAATCAGTTTGTCTTTTATCTGATCAAATTTTTCAGCATTATTCACTGATGCTTTCATAATTTCCATATTCATTTGAAGCGTAGCTACAGGCATTTTTATTTCATGAGATATAAGTGACAACATCGTTTGGCGGCTTCTCTGGAAATCAATCTCAGCTTCAGCCATTTTAGTCTGATTTACTTTCAACAAAAGCGTCCTAAAAAGCGCCAAGTTGCAGGCAATAATAATAATTGAGACCAAAACCACATTAAAAGCGTGAGGGACAGATCCTAAACCCAAAAAAGTGATTGCTTGAAACACCGTCCAAATCATTACAACCGCGAGTGCCATAATCAAATAGCCAGAAGTATACTCCTGAGCCATTTTAGCTTTAATTAATATATATATGAAGACCCCTACATAGGCGATGATGAAGAACAGATAATATTTCAAGATGGCGGTAAATACAATAGGCGGAAAAACCAGTACGATCAGCAAACTTGCTGATGTCACTATATAGAAAATCCACTTTATCCATATGTTACTTTGTTTAGGGTATAAAAAGAAGATAAATAAGCCCCCAAATAGAGCTGTAGTATGAATTGTGCCATATTCTAATTTTATGGCCAAGTAAAAATTATAATGATCCAAAAGTGTGTGTAAAGGGTAAGGCTCTGCTCCTACCATTCTGTACATTAAACTCAATGAAAAAAGAGCATAAAATGGCACTTGAAGCTCAAGCTGCCTAAAAGCAATTGAAAATGACAACAGTATAAAGCCTGTAATGAACAGCCCTCCAGCTAAAAACATATTAGTGCTTTGCTTAGAATTTAGCTGCTTTTGAAGTCGATTATAGCTACCGAGATGGATACCATAGTGTATTCCTGAATTCAAATGATCATAGTTAGCCGCTTGAATCAGTATACTTAGTGTATCACTATTCTTGGTATCCAGAATATGCACCATCGGCTCACGATAAGGCATATACTCCTCTTTCGACTTCGCCACCAGTCCTGACTTATAAATCAGCTCGTTATTAACGATAAGATTATAAGAAGAAAAAATTTGAGATATCTCTAACCCCAAAATAGGCCTTTCTTTAGGGAGAATAATATTCAGCGCATAGGTTGCAAAACCCTGTTTAGGGAAGTTGACAGAACTTTCATTTGGCTTTTCATTATACCAGTCGTGTGGCACTGTTACCAAAGATGGTTTAGATTTAGCTTCCGCTTCTGATTGAATTAATTCTTGCCAGTAAAAATTCCATGTACCATTCAGCAGCGTGGCTTCCTCTAAAGTCTCCTCACTTAAGTTCATCCAATTTTCTTGGGCATTAAGCGATAAGCAAAAGACCAAAGTGAAGCAACTCAGAAGCAGCCGATATTTCATGAGAAGACTTCCTTATTTGTTAATCAATATTACCTTTTCTTGTCTGCCATCAATGTACCAAACCCCAGTTTTATCAAAAAATGCCTCTTCCTCAAGCATTATCCTTATCTCCTTGTCCCATTCCTTAATAAAAGTTGCAGCATTGAGCTCAATAGAATAAGCTGTATTCAAATGCAAAGGATAGTCTCCAGTTACTGGCACGCCCCCTTGTGAATCCCACATGCCTAAAGTAGTACCAGAAGCATGACCGTGATAACCAATTGGGTGAGTATAGATTGAAGGTTTAATTCCCTCAGCAATTGCTTGCTCACGAGACATTTTTAAAACTTCATTACCAGTTCTACCTTCTTTAAAGTTACCCGTAAAAATATCCTGAAGTCGATTACCATTTTTGAATGCTGCAGCTAAATAAGCCGGCATTTCTGTTTCTCCAGGGCGCAAAACATAGGCGTGTTGTTGCTGATCCGTATTCAGTCTTAAATAGGTAATGCCAAAATCACAGTGTAATAGATCACCTGGCATAATCACATTAGTTTCTGGTCTTTTAGAGAAAGTTCTAAGATGATCAAAACTTTCAGGGTCGGCTCTTTGAACATCAATTGTTGGATGGAACCATGTTTGTAGCTTCAGCTCTACTACTTTTTCTCTGAGCCACCAAACCACGTCTTCAGTGGTAGTTACTCCAGGAGTGATTACTTTATTAGAAAATGCTTCGGCAATAATCATATGAGAAATTCTAACGATATGAGGATAAATCGCCATCTCGGCATCAGTCCTAGTCTCTAACCAACCAATAGCTACTTTTTCAGCAGATACAATTTTGCCTTGATCCTTTTTATCAAGAGCAGCAGTGAATTCTTCTAAATCAGTAGCCACTACCCCATCGGTAATTCCAAAATATTTGGACTTATTTACGCCTATCTTCTTAGGGTTTCTTTCTCGAATCAATTCAGCTACCCTTGCCCATTGATCAGGTTGCTCTTCAGGATTCCATGCACTTTTAAAACTTGTTCCGACATCATACCTCGCCACAGCAATTGACTCAATGCCCTTTTCAGCACCGCGGTCATACATGATTAAAATCGTTCTTCGTCTTGCTGCCAGCCAAGTAGCAGGAAGCAAAGTTTTAATCACTGGATCTTCATTGTATTCTCTGGACATTACCACCCACATATCTATGCCTTCTCTGCGCATAATGGTGGGTAAGTAATTTTGAACTTTATCCTCTAAAAGACGATCAATAGTTTCGGCCCTGTCCTTCATAGAAAGAATATGGGTGTCATTGGATTGAGCGAAAACTGACTGGGAGACAATTAATAAAAATGTAAGAACAAAAAGTGGTTTCATGCTTTAGGTTTGGTTTAAGATGAACCAATATAGCTGCCTATAATAGGCTATCAAAATATTCTAAAATTTTAGCCAATCAATTTTGACTGAAAGTGATAATTTAAGGGTGAATGGAACTAGTATTAACCTAATGAACTATTCTTTAACATGATTCATGCGAACGTTTGTATCATCCTCTCGATGATTGAATACTAAAAACGTTTTAAAGACAAGGCTTAATTGATTATTTTTCAAATTCAATAAGTCCAATAACATGCAAAAATCAATATTCCTTTCTCTTTTTAGTTTACTCTTGATTAGTCAATCTCTTGATGCGCAAAGGAATCAAGCGATTATTAAAGCTGAACCAGCATTTTGGTGGGTAGACATGCCAACCAATCAACTTCAAATCATGCTTCATGGTACAGACATAGCATATTCTCGAGCGTCTATCGAATACAATGATATTAAGATTCAAAAGCAAGTGGCTGGTGATTCGCCAAACTACCTCTTCATCTACTTGGAGATCGGGAGGAATGCCGAGGCCGGAATGGTGAAAATTGATCTTAAAAATGGCAAAAAGGTAACTTCAATTAATTATGAACTTAAAAATCGAGTTTCAGCGTCAAACCGTAACCTAGGTTTCAATAGCTCTGATGTAATTTACCTTTTGATGCCAGATCGATTCGCCAATGGAAATCCTAATAACGATACAGTGGAAGGAATGCTTGAATCTGCCGACAGAACTATTCCTAGCGGAAGACATGGAGGTGATTTGCAGGGGGTGCAGCAACAATTAGATTACATTAAGGAATTAGGAATGACCGCAGTTTGGCTCACCCCTGTTTTCGAAAACGACATGAAAACTGAATACCACGGCTACCATGGCTATGCTGCTACGGATATGTACAAAGTGGACAGAAGATTTGGTTCAAATGCAGAATTTGTATCCTTCGTTAAGGCTTGTCACGACAAAGGTTTGAAAGTGATTATGGACATGATTCATAATCATATTGGCGACCAGCATTGGTGGATGAAAGATTTGCCGTTCAAAGATTGGGTGCATGATCAGTCGGTCTATGGCAATACCAATTTTAGAGGAGTTGTGGGTTCTGATCCATATGCTTCTGCTTACGACACTGATAAACTTCAAAAAGGATGGTTTGTGGACGAAATGCCAGATTTGAACCAGCATAACGAAGAACTGGCTTTCTACCTGATTCAAAATACACTTTGGTGGATTGAGTTCTCTGGAGTTGATGGAATAAGAATGGATACCTATGTTTATCCTTACCCTGATTATATGGCCCGTTGGGCGAAAGAAGTGATCGAAGCCTATCCTAATTTCAATATTGTTGGTGAATCTTGGGTGGAAACCGTAACGCACGAAGCCTATTGGCAGAAAGACAAAGAAGGTGAAGGTGATGGTTACGATTCACACCTACCGAGTGTAACGGACTTTCAAATTCAATTTGCATTACGCGATGCCTTCAACGAAGGCTTTGGATGGGACAGCGGCATTATGAAGCTCTACTATGCAGTAAGTCAAGATAGACTTTATTCAGACCCCAAGAACAACGTGATTTTCATGGATAATCATGATATTTCTCGATTTTTCGCAACCGTGAATAGAGACATGGATAAATTTAAAATGGCTTATGCCTATTTATTAACTACACGTGGCATACCGCAGGTATATTACGGCACAGAATTGGCCATGGATCAAACCCAATTTGATGGAGATGGCTATAAACGCGCAGATATGATTGGTGGCTGGCCAGGTGATAAAAGAAGTGTTTTTACGAAAGAAGGAAGATCGACTACCGAAAACGATATGTTCGATTATGTGGCGAAACTCACCAATTGGCGCAAAGGAAGTAAAGCCATTCATGATGGTAAAATGCTTCACTTCCTTCCTGAAAATAACATCTATACTTATTTCAGATACATTGAAGGTGAACGCGTGATGGTGATAATGAATGCCAATGAAAGCGAAGTTGAACATGATCTAAAAAAATACATCGAAATGCTTGATGGATATGCGAAAGGTTTCAATGTAATGACAGGCCTGGAGGTCAATTTGAGTAATACGATCAAGCTACCAGCCAAAACCGTGAGCATATTCGAATTAAAATAATTGGATTCAATATTTCGGATTTTATAAAAATCAAGAAGGGTCGACTGCTCCAATGGAACAGCCGACCCTTTCAAAAACTCAAAACAACAATTATCTTCGAAAAGCGATGGTGTTACAGAAATCAGTAAAACCACTCGCACTTCTTAAATCTTCTACTGAATAGGTCATGATTAAATCACCACGATCTATATGTCCAACACCTTGAATTCGATAATCATTCACTATTTGTCGTGGTATCCTCAGATCTCCGCCATAAACTTCAGCAAAGACTTCTATACCCACTCCATAAAAGTTATCCAAGAAAATAATATTACTTCTGATATCTCCTTCTTTCAAAACTCTTAGATCATACAAGGTGGTTTGATCTAGGGTTTCGCTGTACTCTTCGACATTGTAGCGACCAGTGAAGAAATCACGATCGTCAACAATAATTTCTTCTACATAAACTACATCGCAGCTAGACAAGGCGATGATTAAACCGATTGAGAGTATAAGATTTTTCATATTGACCTGTGTTTGTTGTACAAAGGTGTTTTCCAAAAACGTGCCAAAGCTTTATTAGCATTAGCACTTTGATAGCTTTATCGCACCTATCTCACTGACTATCAAGCATAAAAAAACCCACAGAGGTGGGTTTCAATTTTTTAATCTGTTAGGAATGGGCTAGGCGATATTAGTGTAAACCCCTTGCACATCATCATCATCTTCAATCTTATCAAGCATTTTCTCAATCTCTTCGATCTGCTCGTCTGTGAATTCAACTGGGGTTGTTGGGAAGCGTTTTAAACTTGCGTTTTTTAAATCAATACCCTTTTCTTCTAAAGCTTTTTGAAGCTGCCCAAAGTTGGTATAATCACTATAAATGGCTACTACCATTTCTTCCTCTTCATTTTCGAATTCTTCGATTTCCTCCAAACCAGCATCGATAAATTCGAACTCTAATTCTTCTAAATCCATAGCATCAGTTTTTAAGAATTCAAAAACTGATTTTCTGTTGAACATAAATTCCAAAGAACCATTCGGTACAATTCCACCTCCTGCTTTATTAAAATATGATTTCACATTAGCAACAGTTCTATTTTGATTATCCGTTGCGCACTCTACAAAAACAAGTACGCCATGTGGGCCTTTGCCCTCATAATTCATTTCGATATATGAATCAACATCTTTGCTAGTGGCTCTTTTTATAGCCGCATCGATATTGTCCTTGGGCATGTTTTGAGCTTTGGCATTTTGAATGGCAGTACGTAAAAAACCATTCATTCCAGGGTCTCCCCCTCCCTCTTTGGCCGCCATTGTAATGGACTTAGCTAGTTTTGGAAAAATTCGGGACATTTGATCCCAACGTTTCATTTTTCTACCCTTACGGAATTCGAATGCTCTTCCCATAAAATTCTATCTTCAAAAGTGCCCTTAATGCACCATATTAAGTTTTAAATCGATTGCCTTTGGCTGCGTAAAAATAAGAAGACTTATCAATTAGCGTCAATGTATTGTACTTCTTTTTGAAGGCGCTCTTAGAAAGATTAGGTTTTAAATAACAAAAAAAAGGCTTCCCGATAGAAATCGAGAAGCCTAAATTTTATACCATTTAAGATACTATCTCATACTTGGAGGCAAAATAACAGCATCGATTAAATGAACGACACCATTGCTTGCATTAACATCTGCAGCAATTACATTAGCACCGCTGATTTTAACTTTTCCATCATAGATAGAAACTTTAACTTTTTCGCCTTGAACAGTTGCAGCTTCTTGACCATTTGAAAGATCAGTTGACATTACTTTACCTGCTACAACGTGGTAAGTTAAGATAGCTACCAATTTGTCTTTGTTTTCTGGCTTTAACAACATTTCTAAAGTTCCAGCTGGTAATGCAGCAAAGGCAGCATCAGTTGGAGCAAAAACTGTAAAAGGACCATTTCCTTTTAATACATCAACCAAACCAGCGGCCTTAACAGCAGCTACTAAAGTTTTCAAGTTGTCTTGTCCAACAGCTAAATCTACAATATCTTGAGTTTGTGCTTTAACAGTATTGAATGAAGCAAAAAGAGCTACAATAACTCCTAAAAATAGGTTTCTTAATTTTTGTGTTTTCATAATTTGATTTTGAGTGAATGTTAAATTGAATTCACCCTAACTACGACCTGAGATTGGCCTTTAGATTTTTGACCTTAACTTTTTTTCAAAAAACCTCTTACGTAGGTCTGATCTACCGTGGCAACTGGTGTTCCACCCTCCTTTTCTAGGGTTACAGCGAACGCTATCACGTCTCCTTTGATCACCTTGAGTTCTTGCACCAGTAAAGAATGGTTAAATATACCTGCATCTACTGGTGCCTGACCAGCCTTAATAGCCCACAGCTGATACTGATGTCCAGCAGGAGGTTCAGGAAGATTATCTACACTGATGAACACCGCATTGGACTTAGTATTCCAAAACACATTGGCATAAGACTTTGGTGATAAATCAGAACCATCCATGCGGACATGAACATTGTCTTTACTTAAAAAATGAGTAATTCTCAACTCAGCATAGTCAAGTTGCTGATCAACCTTCTCAATATTTTCTGCCATTAATGTATTCTCTTGAGCAATAAGCCTTACTTTTTTGCTCTGATCCATCATTTCAGCATAAAAAAAGACATTAAAGAGAATACTCACAAACAAGAGAATTGATGCCGCCACAGACCACCTTGGTACAATATTTACTCTTTTGATTCTGATTTCAGGTTCGTCAATTGCGTTCAGAAAACTGTCCATCTCATCTTCTTTTATCTTCTGCAAAACGACTTTGAGTGTTTCTTCATCCGGGAGATTCCCAGTAGCCGCGGCATAGCGATTGAGGCTAATTCTTAATTCATTTAATTGTGTTTGTACCTCTGGATACAAACTTGCTATTCGATCTACAGCACGCATCTCTGTTTCATTTAGCTCTCCAGCTAAATAAGACTCTAAAATTCCAGATGCTATATATTCCTTGATATTCATTAAATAATCGACCTTAAATGTATTAATGCCATTCTTATTCGGGTTTTAACCGTACCCAATGGCATATTGAGTTGAGCAGAAATCTCTGGATGAGTATAACCTTCAAAAAAAGACAAATTGATTAAATGCCGATGATGCTCAGTCAACTCTTGCAACAGCTCATGGAAATCGTCATTATCGCCTTTCGATTCCCTACCTAAGCTGTCTGAAACAAATACGATATCTAGTGCCTCATTAGATTTCTGACGATCCATAAAGTCTCTTGATCTTGTTTTGTCAATGGCTGCATTTCTACAAATCGCGACCATCCAAGTGTATAAACCACCTTTTTTTCTTTCGAACTTAGATGATTTCTTCCAAATTTTAATCAGCGCATCTTGCAAAACATCTTTCGCAATGTCTTCATGTTTTACGATTCTCAGTATCACATTAAATAAAACGACAGAGTAATTTTCGTGAATTAATCTTAATGCACCCTTGTCTTGGTCAGTTAAAAGATAGACGATCCTGTCTTCTAAAGAAGTTTCTGCATTAATATAATGAAGTTGGGTAGACAAATTTCTTAGATTGTCTTTAAGAAACTTAACGTTAATATAAATGTTTAATTTTTTTTGTAATCGATTACGGATAAATTCCTCTCAAGCGGATCCACTAGGCATTAAATTCGATTGCACGAAAATTAAACTTCGACACAATTCAACTATCAGTCTAAATGAATAATTTTACCCTCGATGAATTGGAACGCGCTGAGCGCCTCACTCGAAGGCGATTTATATATTGACGACACAACCAGAAAACTCTATGCTACGGATGCCTCTGCCTACAGAGAAATGCCTCTGGCCGTGGCTATACCTAAAGGGAAAAAGGACTTACTGGAACTGGTAAAGTTTGCCAGTGAGAACAAGACCTCAATTATCCCGAGGACGGCTGGTACTTCATTAGCAGGTCAAGTCGTGGGTGGCGGTATAGTGGTAGATGTTTCTAAGCACTTCAATAAAATCATCGAAATCAATCCTGAAGAAGGTTATGCTTGGGTAGAACCAGGAATAGTCAGAGATGACCTCAATAGGGCTTTGGCTTCTCACGGTTTGTTCTTTGCGCCAGAGACGTCCACTGCTAATCGAGCCATGATTGGCGGCATGATTGGTAATAATTCATGTGGCTCTAATTCAGTTGTTTATGGTAGCGTAAGAGAACATCTACTCGAAGTAGAAACCATCTTAGTAGATGGTTCTGAAACTTGGTTTGGCCCTCTTGATAAAGGTGCATTTTTAGATCGATGTAATGGCCTTTCAACGACTGGTTTATTGCATAATCAAATCTATTTTGACACCAGGGAAATGCTTGGTGATGAAACCAATCAAAAGGAAATCGTCAAGGGTTTTCCTAAGGCTGATATCCCAAGAAGAAATACAGGCTATGCGCTTGACATGCTCATAAGACAACAACCCTTCAATGAAACTGGCGATATGTTCAATTTCAGTAGTTTGATTGCAGGCTCAGAAGGAACACTTTGCTTCATCACCGCAGCTAAAATTAAGCTCACTCCCATCCCACCGAATCATAAAAGATTGGTTTGCATTCATTCTGAAACCATTGACGATTCGCTCAGAGCCAATTTGGTAGCGCTAAAATATGCTCCTTCCGCTTGTGAGCTGATGGATCATTACATTCTTGAAGCCACCAAGCGAAATGCTATGTACAAGGCCAATCGCTTCTTTGTACAAGGTGATCCACAAGCTATTTTGGTCATTGAATTGAACGGGGCCAATGACGAAGAAGCTGATCAAAAAGTCATAGACTTAATTAACGATCTTAAAAATGAAAATCACGGATATGCTTATCCAATCGTCAAAGGGGAAGATATAAAGCTGGTTTGGGACTTAAGGAAAGCAGGCTTAGGACTGCTATCCAACATTCCAGGTGACACGAAACCAGCACCAGTGATTGAAGATACCGCAGTCGATGTAAAAGACTTACCTGCCTATATCAAAGAATTCAACGAAATTCTTAAAAAGCACGGATTGTTTGCTGTCCATTATGCGCATGCGGGTTCTGGTGAATTACATCTTCGCCCTATCTTGAATTTAAAAACTGCTGAAGGCCAAAAACTCTTTAGAATCATTGCCGAAGAGATTGCTGACTTGGTAAAGAAATACAAAGGCTCTCTTTCTGGAGAACATGGTGATGGCCGACTAAGAGGTGAGTTCATTCCCAAAATGATTGGCGATCATAACTATGCGCTGGTGAAGCAAATGAAGAAGATTTGGGATCCTGAAAACATCTTCAACCCTGGTAAAATAGTAGATACGCCTCCAATGGATACTTTTTTGAGGTATTCCGCTGGCCAAGATACGCCCCAATTTGATACGGTGTTTGATTTTTCAGAACACCAAGGCATCCTCAGGTCAGCCGAATTATGCAACGGTTCAGGGGATTGTAGAAAGACAGAATTGAGCGGT
>JBLIKG010000017.1:0-19665 GCA_047636255.1 Roseivirga sp.
TTACTGACAGAAGTGTATTGGCAGGACTGTCATTTGGATCTGTAAATCCAAAATCAGCTGCAGCAAAAGTATGGCTGCCGTCTTCGTTAATAGTGATGGTTTTGTCTGTTCCTGCTGGTGCATTATTTACTCCATCATTATCGGTGATATTTCCTGTCCCGGTCTTACTACTAACATTCAAAATAACAGTTTCCGTTATTTCTACAACCGAATCATCAATCGTAGCTACAGTCACCGTGAAAGAAGAAACACCTAAGGGAACTGTAAGCGTGCCATCTCCATTGTTTACCACCCCATTGCTTAACGTAAGTGTAGCGTTATAGTCAGAACCAGAGACGCCTGTCCCTACAAGGGAAAAATCAAAAATCTGTTCAGCAGGCGTAACTTTACTGAGCCCAATTGTATAAACCAAGTTATTTCCCTCTTCAACACTTGCGTTTGTAAGAGTAATGGAAGACAATTGCGCTGAATTGGTAAGTTCAGTATTCAGGGCGGTTAAAAGACCACTAGTAGCTGCATTGCCCGATCTATCTGTACCATTAGTAAAGGTGAAAGTTGAAAAAATAGACTTCAGTCCAATAGTACTACTTGTAGCTGAAGTAGACCCAGACTTCAGAATAAAAGTCTGACCGCTACCATAATTTATGGTATAGTCTGGTTGACTCGGATCGATAATAAAGCCCATGACTTCAACTCTACTTCCTGTTGTTTCCCGCCAATTAAGTGCCCCGGATCTAACCAAAACTGTACCGTTATTGAAGAAAAACTTTATAGAACCTGATAAATCATTACCCTGTGTTCCACCATCACCAAATTTGCCATCACCATTGGTGTCTGTTTGAAAAAACCCTATTTTGGATATACCCAAGGTATTCAAATTAACAATTCCGTCTGCCTGATTGGTATTATTCCCTTGGATACCGATATATCCTTGACTGAACAAAATACTAACTTCAGCAGCTGCACGGAAGAAATAAAACTCAACCGAGTCTACTATATTCTTTAAAAAAGATAATTTATCTTTTTTATCATTTTTGGAAAGAATAATAAAATTTTTCTCGAGAGCGGCATTTTCCTTGGGCTCAGTAACTTTTTCAATTGCAACAAAAGTTTTTTCTACATCAGAAGGACTAGCGAAAGAAACCGTACTGAGAGAAAATGCAACTAAAAAAAATAACATCTTCAAAATGTAAAAAAAACGATCCACCAGATTTCGATTTGTGGCGATTAGTAATTGATTAATCATATTTAACTGGTTAAACTTTGCAGGTTTAGATACTTTTTCAAATGAGTTATTTCTGACGTATCAGATGGCTGCCGTCTTCGTTAATTACAATTCGAGTTCATTTTATTGATTGCTAACTTGATAATGGATTAAAAATGGCCGCCTCGTTTTTGATTTTTTTTTCCTTATTAAACATTACACAAAGTGGAATTCGTTAAAAGGATGTAGCAAGCTAACATTAGCTAACTCGTCCATTTAGAACTTTAGACGAATCCATTGAAATCATCGATAACTAGAAGTAATTACGGGAAGAGTCGAATGAAGCAACCCGACAAAAGATGATAAAGCGGCAAGAAATATAAAGCAAATATTACTTCTATTTGGAGTGATGCTTGCGTCTAAGTTGGAAGTACTAATCAAATTACAAGACTAGAAATCGTTAGCGGATTTATTATATTTAAAGCACCTGACTTATATGATGGTATATGTGTAGATAAGTTATTCGTTCATAGACCAAATTGAGTATACAACTGAAAATTTAGAGAGATAAAGTCAAGCACTTGATCGTGCTTCTTGAATATTCTTAAATCAAATCTTGAAAAAGTAATTACAAGATTATGCCTTATTGCACGATAATTCTATTCGTTGATGAAAAGCCTACACCTGTAGTTCTAATTAAATAGTAACCTGATTTCAAATCGCTAGGAATGGTTATTTTTATAGCCGCATCAATGGACTTCATTATTTTTAGAAAAAATGATGGTTTTGTCTGTTCCTGCTGGGGCATCATTCACATCAGTCACATTGAAGGTAGATCGTATTGGCTGACTGATCCAGGTCAACTACGCTATTGGCTGTGCCTCCGTTATCCTGAACATGGAAGGTGAAGCTTGAGTAACACGTACCATTAGCATTTGCCGCTAGCGCATAAACCAAGTTCGTCAAATCTCACACCGCGATTCCATCGCCTAGTGTGACATAAGTACCACAAAGTTAAATTTACCTACTGATGGTAGGTTCGTTAGCTTTACCGAGAAAAGTATTTTGGGAGGACTGTAATCTGGATCTGTAAATCCAAAATCAGATGCAACAAAAGCAATGTAGATAAACTTTTGGATCTGATAAATCAAGTCAGTGTATGAATTTCTACCCATCGGCAAAAGATACTGGTAACAATTTATTGATTAAGAAACAGGTTTGTCTGCTGAATAAGGAGTAAATGCTTAATTTATATAGAAATAGAGCATAATGAACCTGATCAAATTTATCGAAGAATTTCCCGATGAGAAATCATGTAGAGATCATTTTCGGCAACAAAGATGAAAAGGAGGGAATATTTTTTAAAAAGTGTGGATGCAGTCGCCATTATTGGCTTAAAGGCAAATGGAAGTGGTTGTGAATTCCGTACTACACTCAGAAGTGATACTATCATTTAGGCATCCAAACTTCCTTTTAGAAAATGGTACCTGGCCATGGCTTATATGACCTTCTCCAAGAAAAGTATTTCGACAAATGAAATGCACCGCCAATTAGGCCATCTGTACTATGAGCCCATCGGGCTGATGATGCATAAGCTACGGGAATCCATTGGGCAAAGAGATAATCTGTATAAGCATGATGGATGACGAGACTGCCACGCCCGAAGAGGAGTAAAAGGAACCTATTGGGAGGTATACCAAAAGATTAAGGAGTAATACCTACAAAATTACCTTAACGAGTTCTGGTATTAGCTGAACAGAAGGTACTTTGGAGATAAACTCTTTGACCCATTGGTCATAGCTTCAATAAATGCCAACTGGCATATTAACTGACAAGCAGAAAAACTTATAAATCCTTAGTTTTAGTTCGTTAGTTTGACTCAACTGTTATCAACTGTTATCAACCAAAAAAGACAGAATACAGAAAGACACATAAGGTCAGAATTGAATAAACTGTAAGAGTAATAATCTTAGTTTTTCGCTCCGCTGGTTCTTTGTCCTTTTGAGATTTTAAAAAAACCCAAATACTAATGGTGATGATCACAGAAAGAATAATCATTGAATAATTGAATTCGAAAGCAAATATCCTATTCAGATAGAAATACAGCCCTAAAAGAGCAAATGGCAGTATTTTATATAAATTATCTTTTTTAATAACTTAAAAATCATCCTATTAGTGACCTCATTGGTCTTTAAATAAATAATATTAATTCAACTCAATAATGACTTATGAATATAAGTATTTTCGTTCATCAAAAATCAGATTCATAATTTTTATCTCCCCCCCTCCCACCAAATTCCATTATCTTCGTGGTTTGCCACATGAAGACACTTTTAAAAATTTATACTTTTTACGGACTCGTTGTTTTTGCATTGGTTTTCATTCTGCTGTTGCCCTTTTTTCTTTTGGCAATTTTCGTGAAGCCTTTCGAGAAGACTGCTGGTTTTCTTAATCACGTCTGGGCACGGTTACTGATTTTCTTTTTGTTTTTACACCGATCGAAGACGGTGTATGAACAGCCTTTAGATAAGCAGCAACGCTATATTTTCTGTGCTAACCACTTTTCTTATCTAGACATCCCCACAATGGGCTTGATCAATCATAACTTTAAGTTCATTGGTAAAAGCTCATTGAAAAAAATTCCATTATGGGGCTATATGTACAGCAAACTTCATGTTTTGGTAGATCGAGAGAGTTTGAGAGGTAAGCATGCCAGTTGGGTGCAAGCCAAAGAGGCCATTCGAAACGGTTTCAGTATGGCCTTTTTTCCCGAAGGCGGGATTCATACTAAGCATGCTCCACAAATGGCAAGGTTTAAAGAAGGCAGCTTTCGCATAGCGGTAGAAGAACAAATCCCCGTGGTGCCTGTCACTATCCACAACAATCATCTAATTTTACCCGATGGCCGTCCGTTGGTGGTTCGGCCGGGAGTGATTTCGGTAAAAATTCATTCACCGATTTGGCCAAAGGGCAATGATGACGCGGCAGTAGACCAACTTAAAGAGGCAACCCGTTTAGTGATACAAACCGAATTGAATAAAATGCACAATGCAGGTAGATAAAACAACGTTGGAAAAAGTGGCTCATTTGTCGCGCTTAAACATTAAGCCGGAAGAAGAGACCAAATTATTACAGGACATGAGTGATATTCTGTCGTGGGTAGAAAAGCTGAATGAGTTAGACACTGAAGGCGTGACACCGCTCACCCATATGACACGAGAAGTAAATGTCTTTAGACCTGATGTTGCTGAAAACAACATTAGCCAAGCCAATGCACTAAAAAATGCACCTGCGAAAGATGAGCAGTATTTCAAAGTACCGAAAGTGTTAAAGTAGCACCCTTGGAGAAATTCGAACAACAATCCCTTTTTAACGCTTTGAGCAAAATTTGCTGGGCTTTAGCGACTATCAGTTTGATTTTGGTGGGCTATACTTACTTTATTGGCAACAATGAGGCGCTGCCTTGGCTCACCGATGTTACTTATATTAAATCACCACTTTTTAAGGAATATTTCACAATCGATGGTAAGCCTATGGGCTTTTCTTTAGATCAAATCATCAATTGGCAAAGTTATAAAACAGGTCGTTATCGCTTTTTAGAGGCTCCTCAATATTTACTCTTTACTCTGGTTAGTATATGTTTGTTGGTCATCAGTTTGACGATTACCTACCTCGAACGCTTTTGGTACATGGTCTGCGCAGGGATTTTAGTCTTCGTATCCATTAATTTGGGTTTAGATGAACTTGGTATCATGAACGAATACCTGGCCTACACCTTCATCGGATTAGTTTTAGCGAGTACTTACTATTTCCAGAGTTTTAAGACTGAAGCTTCATTTACCATCAGGGTTTTGGTCATAGGGTTAATTCTGCTGAGCTTTTGGCTGCTCGTTTATTTCGCTTCCAGCGGAGAGTCTGCAGCATTTATCATCCCTTCTTATGGACTTTTAGCACCAATCATTCTAGCAGGTTTGTTTGTGTTTTTTGTGGCAGGCGATAATTGCTTTTACTTATTCAAGATTGCCACCCAAAATGCGCCCTCCGGTAAAAACGCCTTGATCCATTTTTTGATCATCGGAGGAATTTACATTCTCCTTTTGATTCTTTTATTCCTCGATTTAACAGGGGAGCTATCCTTAGATTTGATCTTGATCGATCCTTATACATTGCTTTTGGTTTCGATGATTTCTGGCTATTTGGTCATAAAAACGAAGTTGGAGGTTGTGCAAGCTGTAATTCCTTTTGAACTGATTCGGAATTTGCTTTATCCTATTTTAGCTGCACTTACTTTGGGCTTGATCTATTATGCTGAAATCACCGCCAACGACTCGCTGATCGCTTCAATTAAAGTGGCCATTATCATTCCTCATTTGGCCTTTGCATCGGTATATTATATTTATGCCTTCATGAATTTCACCCCTGATTTGCTTTCTCATGAAGTAGCATGGCCATCATTTTTTAAGGGAGAAAAAGCACCATTGTTGACCGCGAGAATCGCCACGGTTTTCTTTATGGTTGGCGCTATTTATTTCTTGGAATTCAAACCCTATTACCAACTGAAAGCTGGGCAATACAATACACTTGGGACTTTAGCCGAAGCACAAGAAAACGAATTATTGGCGAGTCAATATTATAAGCAGGCCATATTCTATGACTACGCAAGCGTAAAGGCCAATTATAGTTTGGGCATGTTAGAAAAAACGGTTGGGAACACAGCTCAGGTCATTAAAAGATTTAATGAAGCAAGTCTAAGGGCAACAGACTTTAAACCAGAAATGGCGCTTACACAGTACTATTCCGACAATGGGCAGCTTTTCAACAAATTATTTTCATTGAAAGAAATGGATCCTTCTTTCACCGATCTGAAAGTGATGAACAGCCTTGCTATTGCTCACTATGAGTTTGGGCACCTTGATACTGCTTTGTATTTGATGGAGAATGCCTATGAGAGAGAAACGTCCGAAATTATTGTGGCCAATTTTCTGGCCTTAGACCTTTCCTTCTCCGAGAGCCTAGCCATTGATTCAGTTCTAAAAAGCACAGAGAAGTTCGATGATCTTAGCGTCAAAATCAATCGACAGGCATTAGCGAATAGCACTTCGACTTCTTCAAATATCAACATAGAACTAGCAACTGATTCTGTTTTGGTGGTCGAAGAACTTTATTATTTATTCAATTCCGCCATTGGGCCTGCACAAACTAATGAAGACCTACTCAACGCACTTGACTATTACTTGCCTTGCGAGCGGAATATTACCATCAAAGATTACTTACTGCTTGCGAAGGCCATCCAGTTATACAACTTTGGCAGCGTAAATACTGCTTTTGCTGTTCTTGACGAGTTAATGGCTTATGACCAGCGCAAAGCTGGACTTTATAGCTATATCAAATCAATTTGGGCTTATCATCAAATGGCATTAAGCCAATCCATCGCCTTATTGGCCCAAGCGGAAAGTTTTAACTTCGATAAAGCATTGATCAGAGATACTTATACAGAATTTCTAAATCAGAAAATTGATAATCCAGCCGAGCAATTGAGTCAACATTGGTCTGATTATGAAAAGAGAAGAGCTAGCCTTTCAAAAGAAGAAAAAGAAAAATTACTATCAAAGATTGCCAACCAAAATGCATTTGATGTAGAAATTACATTAAAGGCGGTCAACGAGCTTCGCGCTTTGAAATTAAGCACAGACAACCTTTATGAAATTTTACAGAAGTCAATCGAGGTAAACCCTAGAAGCATTTCACTCTACGAGGAATACATTTACGAAACAGTAGAAAGTGGCCTTTCAATGATTGGCGTTTCGGCCCTTAAAGAACTCTCAAAATTCGCTAACCAAGTAGATTACGAAAGGATAAAATCAAACTTTGAGGATAAAATAGAAAAGCGTCAGCAAGAGGCACTCAACATAAATCAATAATGGCTCTAGAGTTTAATGGCCTTCAATCCGTTCGAAAATCCGTTTAAGGAATAAAAATTGTCAACCGCAACATAATGCCTTGTTTTGCAGTCATAGTTAGGATTAGAAAGACGCTTCATTAAACCTTTAGCTATTTTTCTTGTCTTGTTTTAAACTTTATTGAACATACATCCGTCATACGCATATGAAGACAGTAATAAGTACAACCGACATTTCCAGAATTTACCAAATGGGAAGCGAGACCATTCGCGCCCTTAAATCAGTCACCATAGAAATCAAACAAGGAGAATATGTTTCTTTCATGGGGCCATCTGGTTCTGGTAAATCTACCCTAATGAATATGATCGGATGTCTTGATACACCGTCTGGTGGTACTTACATTCTGAATGGTCATGATGTAAGTGACATGACTGAAAACGAATTGGCAGAAATCAGAAATAAAGAAATTGGCTTCGTATTCCAAACTTTCAACCTTTTACCTAGAGCGACTTCATTAGAGAATGTTGCCTTGCCATTGATCTATGCCGGTTATAGCAAATCCGAGAGAGATGAAAGAGCGATGGCCACATTGGCTGGTGTAGGTCTTGCTGACAGAGCGCATCACAGACCGAATGAACTTTCAGGTGGTCAACGTCAAAGGGTTGCTATTGCAAGGGCTTTGGTGAATAACCCTTCAATTCTCCTAGCCGATGAGCCTACGGGTAACCTTGATTCCAAGACTTCACATGACATCATGGACTTATTTGCTAATCTCCATGACAAAGGAAACACCATCATCATGGTAACTCACGAAGATGATATCGCTCAATACACACACAGAATTGTAAGAATGAGAGATGGTTTGATTGAAACTGACAATATCAATCCAAACCCTTCAAGAGGAAATCCAATGAGAGAAGCTGCCGAAGCAGCGGCAAGATCAGAAGCCGAAGCACATTAATTCAATCGTGAAGATTTATACAAAAACAGGAGATTCAGGCACCACCTCATTGTTAGGTGGTGCTCGTGTTTCAAAGGCAGACTTGCGAATAGATGCCTATGGAACAGTAGACGAGCTCAATTCCTTTCTTGGTCTTTTGAGGGACCAACCTGTAAACGAAAATCGAAAGGACATCCTAAAGGAAATTCAAGACAGATTATTTACGTTAGGTGCTGAATTGGCCTCAGAGCCAGGAAAAGACAATATTGTTAAGCCTGATCTAATGGATTCAGACATTCAACTCTTAGAGAATGAGATGGATGCTATGGATGAGCACTTAGCACCCTTAAAAAACTTCATTCTTCCTGGAGGTCATCCGTCAATCTCGTATGCACACATCGCGCGTACAGTCTGCAGGCGAGCTGAACGCATTTGCATTGCGCTAAGTGAAGAATCACCGGTCGCTCCAATCGTTATCCAATACCTCAATAGGCTTTCTGACTACTTTTTTATATTAGGAAGAAAGATGGCTAAAGAGCTTAGTGTTGAGGAAGTTAAATGGGAGCCAAGAAAAAAGCAATAAAATATTTTCTAAAACAGGCCCTTTTGCTAATTGCCTGTTAATCAATAGTTGCTAGAACAGTCAAAATCAATTCGCAATTTTTTATTCTATTAAACAATCATATTTCAGAATATTATTTTGATATAGGTAATTTAAACGACTGATTAACAAATGTATTACGGTTTGTAAACTTTTGTTCTACTATAGTAATTTTGTATTTTCGACTTCTCGTTCTTTTCTTAATTTAAACTTTTCCGGCAATGACAGAGACAATGGATATTTCAGTAGAGAAAGTGAGCCAATCAAGAATTGATAGCTTAGATGTTCACAATATTCCTTTTGGCAAGCTGTATTCTGATCATATGTTCATTGCCGATTATAAAGACGGACAATGGCAATCTCCAAGAATTGTTCCTTTCCAGAACATTTCAATGAGCCCCGCGAATATGACATTGCATTACGCCATCACGATTTTTGAAGGGATGAAAGCCTACAAGAATGAGGAAGGTGAAGTATTGCTATTCAGACCTGAAATGAACGCGAAACGTCTGAATATTTCTGCTGAAAGAATGTGTATCCCAGATGTTCCAGAATCACTCTTTATGGAGGCGCTGAAACAGCTTATTGACTTAGACAGAAGCTGGGTGCCTAACGCACCAAATACCTCTCTATACGTGAGACCTTTCGTTTTCTCTACAGATGAATATATCGGTATTCGTCCTGCCGAAAGCTTCAGGTTCATGATCATCACTTGTCCAGTGGGAGCTTATTATTCTGCGCCTGTAAAAGTTAAGATAGAAACTAAATTTTCGCGTGCATTTGAAGGCGGAACGGGTTTTGCCAAAACCGGTGGCAACTACGCTTCTGGGCTTTATCCTGCCAAATTAGCCAAAGCCAAAGGTTTCGACCAACTGGTTTGGACCGATGGGAAATCGCACGAATATATTGAAGAGTCTGGTACCATGAATGTGATGTTTGTGATCAACAACACTTTGATTACTTCTCAAACAAGCGGAACAATTCTAAAAGGAATTACGAGAGATAGCGTATTGACACTTGCTCGTGATTGGGGCATGGAAGTGGAAGAGCGTAATGTTTCTGTGAAAGAAGTTGTTGAAGCAGCCAAAAATGGCGAGCTACAAGAAGCATTTGGTGTTGGAACCGCAGCAACCATTGCACACATTGAACAGATTGGATTCGAAGATGAAATCTACGAACTATGTGCAATTGAAAGCCGTGAGTTTTCTAATAGAGTATTGAAAACGCTCGATGAAATTAAAACTGGTCGCGTAGAAGATAAATTCGGTTGGACTCTAAAAGTTTAAGTTTAACGTTCCTTAACCAGTTTTTTGCTTTAATTTCAGTCCTATGAAAGCAAAATGGCCATTGATGTTGTTATGCCTTGCTTTAGCAACTCAAACTGCATTTTCACAAACCTACCTTGTCGTAAGAAAAAAGGGGTCTACTAGAAAGTATGAATACTTTGTAGGCTCCCAAATTGTGTATAAACAAAAAGGTTATGATGTCTTTTTCACTGATCGGATTAGTGAGTTTGCGGACAGCACACTGATTTTAGCTGACAATATTATCACAATCAGTCAAATAGCAGAAATTGATTTGCGCAATGCCAGTTCAAACAGAGCTCCTATTTTAAGAACTTCAGAAGATCTGCTTCCAGCCCTTGGCTTTGGGCTTATGGCAATTGACCTCTTTAATAATTCAATTGTAGATGGAAATGAGTTTTCACTCGACAGGAGTACCACAATTACTTCTGGAGTACTTTTAGCAACAGGTTATGTAATGAAGCTTGCGAGGAGGAAAAAAGCTGACTTCGCCAACCCAAAATTCGAACTTTATATTATTGGGCTTTAGCTTAAAAGTCGATTACAACGCCAAATGTAGGGATAGTTGCTCCATTATTATTGTCTTCAATTTGAATAAGATTTCTAGGCAAAATCACTTCCCCATTATCATCTAAATCCAAACCAAATTGAGGCGCTTGCGGCAACTGGCTCCCCAAAAGGTTCGTGACTTCAAAGAAAAGATTTAAAGACCAACCGCTATAATTCCATTTCTTATCTACTCGAACATCAAGTGAGTTATAGGATTTCAAACGCTCAGCACCTATTCTGTCAAAATCTTTGATAATTGTAGGATAAGCAACTTCAGTTTGCTCCACATTGACTGGAATAAATGGCGCCTTACCCAAGAAACGATTACGTACACCTACTTCCCAGTTATTATTTAGCTTATAGCCCCCAGTGAAAGTGAGCAGGTGTCGATTGTCCCAAAGCGCAGGCCGATATCCAGTGTCATTCAAGTCGGTATACTCACTCCAAAAGAGCGTATAGGCTAAAATTGCATAGAAATTCTTATTCAATTTTTGCTGGTACAAAAACTCCATTCCATAAGCTCTTCCTTCGCCAGAACTGACGATATTCTCACTTCCAAACACTTCGAAATCACCACCAAGATTCGCTAGTGATACTCCGTCTCGAATGGAAATTGGGTAATTCGCATACTTCTTATAAAAACCCTCTAAGGTAAATCTGGTCGAAAGCCTTGGTAAATATTCCAAACCAAGCACATAGTGATCGCTTCGGATATAATCAGCATCCTTATTGAGCAATTGGTTATTGTTATTTCTAAAGCCCAAAATAGTATAAGGAGGTATTTTAAAGTAGCGGCCAACCGAAGCATTTAAAGTAAATCGATTATTTATGTGATAAGAAACCGAAGCACGAGGAGAAAAATGAAGCATTTGTTTGGTGCCATTTGTCGTAAATGAATCACCATCATTTCTAAAACCAAAAGAAAAATCAAGCTTATTATTGAAGGCTGATTTTGACGCCTGAACGAATAATCCATACTTCAAAAAATCAATATTAGAGCTGAAGTTCAGGCTATTCTGAATATCTTCTGTCACATTTGAATAGTCTGCCCTTTGCAGCGAGACGCCATAAGCCAGTATCCAATCGTCTAAGAAGTTTGTAACTTCTAACCTAAGTTTCTGCTCGGCTTCACGCGACTTATTGCTAAAGAGCACGCCTTGCTGCGCTTGATTATCTTGATAGCGAGTAAACTCATTATCCAATACGTTTGTACTTACAGTGGTACGCACAAACCCAGATTCAAGCTTATGCTTCCAACTTACCCCAACTGTAGTAGTCCATTGTTTAATAATTGCAATTTGATCTAAAGTAGCTCGCTGTTCTTCAGTAATATCATCAGGTGTATTGACTTTGAAATCATCGATAGAACCAATTCCTATCAGGTTGATTTCATTTTTGTCATCAATTTTATGATTGACCTTATACTGATAATCCCAGTAATCTGGTAAAAAAGGAAGTCCAATAAGTTTGAATAGGAATTGCAAATAGGACCTTCTGGCCGAAACAATAAAAGTAGTTTTTGCTTGCTCGTTTTCTTTAGGAAGAGTGAGCGGGCCTTCAAAAGTCAAAGCTGCTTCGCTAGCACCAAGTCTAAAATTCAGGTTTCGATTTCGGGAATTACCATTTCGTTGGTTAAACTGCAAGACGCCAGAAAGTGCATTATCATAACGTGCAGCAAAAGCACTAGTACTTAGTGTAACGTCTTCAATAAAGGAAACATTAAGCAAGCCTACCGGCCCACCAGCACTGCCTTGTGTGGCAAAGTGGTTAATGTTCGGGATTTCAACGCCATCGAGATAATACACATTTTCGCTTGGCGCACCTCCTCTTATAATCACATCATTTCTAAATCCAACTGAACCTGCGACACCCGGTAGTGACTGTACAACTTTGGCGATATCGTTATTCCCCCCAGGATAGGTTGCAATTTCTTCTCTTGATAAATTTTGGATTGAATTAGGTGACTCAATTTTTGTTGGAAAAGGACTTGAAGTGACAATCACTTCATCAAGATCACCCGTCTCTTCCTTCAAGTAGAAAATCAAATCGGCATTCCCCGCAGAGCGGACAATTAGATTGTATTTAATTTCAGAACGGAAACCCACAAACCTCGCCTCAATATTATAAGTTTGAGTTGGCACCTCCTCTATTATGAAATAGCCATTGCCATCGGACACAGCGCCAACATTGCTATTGGTCAATTGAATAGTCGCACCAGACAATGGAAGTCTATCCTGAGCATCGTAGACATAGCCTCGAAGCGTTCCTAGCCCTTGACCCAAGGCAGAAAATGAAATCAGACATCCGAGAAAAAAAATGAGTACTCTCAATTTCATCAATTATTTAACGTCTATACTTTTGAAGCTGCTTAAAAAGCACCTGCAAATCTTTAGGGTAATCTGCTTTGACTGTGATTTGTTCAGAAAAATTATCAAAAGTTAAAGCATAGGCATGTAACGCGAAGCGCTGAATGATTGATCTTTCGTCTTCTTCTTTCTTTTGATTGAAATTCTTTTTGAGTTGGGAAAGGTAAAGAATTTGTCCTCCATACATTTCATCATTGATGATAGGTGCTTTCAGCGTAGCCAAATGAATTCTGATTTGGTGCATTCTACCTGTAATTGGTCTACACTCGACTAATGAATTGGATTTATAATTCTCAAGCGTGGTAAAATAGGTTTCAGCATCCTTACCTTTTTCCTTGTTAATAACCACATTCCCCTTATCTAATGGCAAAATAGAAAGCTGAACCTTTGTATCTCGGAATTCTGTGAATCCATTCACAAAAGCGTGATACACCTTTTTAATCGTACGCTTTTCAAATTGAATTGAGGCATGCCGGTAGGCTTCTGGGCCTTTGGCCAATAAAAGACAGCCTGAAGTTTCTTTATCTAATCTATGGCAAACCGAGAGGTCTGCGAAATACTGTTTTGCTAATTTCTGAACGTTTTGGGGATCATTTCGATCGTCTAATGAGGCCATACCCGCTGGCTTATTCACTACTAGAAAATGCTCGTTCTCGTAGCAGATTAAATCTTCAAACTTAAATTTCATGCTTAATTTTAATGGAAGAAGAGATATTTACTCCTCAACAGGTTCATCAAGATCATCCACCTCAAAGGCTTCAATATCTTCCTTTTTCGACAAAGGTAGTCTAAAACTAAATGTGGAGCCCTTGTCTAAGGTGCTAATTACGCTCACTTTAGAATTATGAGCTTCCATGATGTGTTTTACTATGGCCAAACCTAAGCCTGTTCCACCCTTTCTACCTTTAGCCCTACTTTTTTCAACACGATAAAAGCGTTCAAAAATTCTAGCTAGGTTTTCTGGTGGAATACCTTGACCGGTGTCTTTTACAAAAGTGGTAACATGATCTCCAGAAATATCAAAACCAATGTTGATTTGCCCCACATCGGTATATTTATTGGCATTCGAGATTAAATTTGTGAGTACACGATAAATTTTATCGGCATCGGCATACACAAAAACAGGATGATCATAAGGTTGATCGAAAATAATATGCAATCCCTTTTTCTCTACTTTATTTTCGAACTGCTCTAAAATTTCCTTGGTCGTTTCAATAATATCGAAATTCTCAAAATGCATTTTAGTTTCACCCAACTCTATTTGTGATAAAGTAAGTAAGTCATGAATAAGAGCGTCAAGGCTATCTAAGCTTCTTGCGGCCCTTTTCAGGAATTTAACGCGAACCTTTTTGTCATCAATAGCACCATCTAATAGTGTGTGTACAAAGCCTTGAGCTGCAAAAACTGGGGTTTTAAGTTCATGGCTCACATCAGCCAAAAACTCTCTTCTAAAGACCTCCACCTTCTTAAGTTCTTCAATTTCGCGCTGCCTCCCTACTGCGTAGGAATAGATTTCCTTATTAATTCTTTTCAAAGGATTGATATACTTACGCTCTTCGGCTTCTTCGATAAAAGAAAAATTCTTTTTGCGAATTTTATTCATCACCTCATAAATCTTACTTATTTCTTTAAAAACAAGGAATTCGAAAGTGATAAACACTAAAAGATAAGTAGCTGAAAAAGAAATTAGTCCGCCAACAATGAGAGACTGATTTGAAATACCTGAAACCAAAGAGAGGAATGCTGTAGTAATACTACCGACCAGAATAGCCAACAATAAGGCAACCGCTTTGGAATTAAGTAACATAATTAGAGGGCATCAAACTTATAACCTACACCCTTAACGGTAGTGATAAAGCCTTCACCAATCTTCTCCCTTACTTTTCTAATATGCACGTCTACAGTTCTTGCTAGAACATACACATCAGTCCCCCAAATATTTTGCAATAAGTCATCGCGGCTAAATACTTTGTTCGGGTTTTGGGCTAAGAAATAAAGTAATTCGAATTCCTTTTTCGGAAGCGTAAACTGATTGTCATCTATACTCACAGTATAGCTCGACTTATCAATTGTCAGGTTACCCACGGTAACTTTAGGAGTAGTCTTGCTTTTCTTCTCCTTTCTGAAATGAGCACTTATTCTGCTCATCAAAGCACGAGGCTTAATCGGTTTAGTGATATAGTCATCAGCGCCAGCGTCAAAGGCTGCTACTTCAGAATACTCCTCAGCTCTTGCTGTTAAGAAAGTGATATGGGCATTGACCATTTCTGGTAATTCCCGCATCTGCCGACAAGTTTCAACACCATCTTGGTTGGGCATCATAATGTCCAACAAAACTAATTCAGGCTGAAATGTTTTTGCTATCTGAACTCCCTTACGGCCATCTTCAGCTATTTTCACATCATAACCTTCTTTAACAAGGTTATACTTGAGTAGCTCTAGAATATCCGGATCATCGTCTACCACTAGTACTTTGTGGTTTTGCTTAGCACCCATAGTTCAAAGTTTATGATTGATTTTGCTTCAATTGAAACAAATATATCTAAAAATTAACGGTCTGAAATCAAAAAGGAATTGATTTACTCTACAATTGCCAGTGGATGTCGCAGGTTCTTTACGTTTTTAACATCAACCTCGAGATATCCGACAAAAATCTTTGCTTGGAACTTGAGTGGGATTTTATTGAGATCATCCGATAGCCAAACTTTAAGCGTATTGTCTTCTTCAAACAAACCATCCTTTTTCATTATTGGTACTAATATCAATGCATTGATATTGCCAAGTTTAGTTTTAATGGTTTCTCTTCCCATGAATTTAATGCTGAAAGGCCTTTCCTTATCATCAAAGAAGGTGTTGATCACAATAACTTCTCCGACTTTGATTTTATCGAAATCAATAGCACGCAAATAGTAATACCCACTTACCATGTCCTGCATTTCTGCTGTAAGTATATGGTCTTTGCGTTCTTTTAATTTCCGTGTCTCTTTATCGAGCTTAGCTACTGTTACCGACTTATTCTTTTGGTCAAAGTAAAGGATTTCATTCTTACGGAAACGCCCTTCGGCTATGTAGCGATAGAACTGGTGTGGCACAAACTGAGCTGTATCGAAATAAGTACCCCAATTATCTCTTACAGAAGAAAACACATCAAAAATACCTGCGGTGCGGGCAAATACATCTATTTTATAAGAGGGTTTATTATTTAGATTATAAATCACCTCACTCACTTGTAGCGTAGCTTCTGCAGCTCTGATAAAGCCTACAGTAGCTCTTAGCTCCACTTCCTCTCCTGCTTGAAACGGCCTTTGCTTAGAGAGTTGATAACCCTGTGCTTGCGAAAACAAGCAGAAAATCACCATTAAGAAAAATATATAAGACAGTCTCATAATGATTTTTATACTGCCTTTGACAAACGCCATACCAAGATTAATTTTATAGTGATGGATACTTAGATTTCAGTTCTTGAAGGTAAGCTTTTAAAGCTCCCTTAAAGTTCAAGTTTAATTCTGATTCTAAAAGTTCTTGCTGAGAATTATACCTTAAATACGACATAAAGAATGTGTTATTTGGATTTCTTCTCTTTAAATATCCTTTATACAAATCAGATTTAAAATGCAAGGTGTCATAGTTTGATATAATGACCTCCATAGCGTTGTATTTGAGTCTCCGCTTTTCTACTCTAGGTGCATCAGCCATTTCTTTGTATACCTCATCTAATTGTTGGGCTGCGGCAAGCACGAAAGATTTGAATCTCTCTTCGTCTTCGATTTCAGCCTTATAATTCAAAACCTCGTCTGCCTGTTTTCCATATTTCGATTCCAAAAACATTACGGCTCCTTTGTCTCCAATAAACGAAGCCAAATTTTCATTAAAGGTCACTGAGTCTTTTACAAAAAGCGTCCCGTGGGTCAACTCGTGAATTAACAAACTTGCTAAATCCCCTTCTGATCGATTGAGCATATTGGAAAGGATTGGATCCTTGAACCAACCCAAGGTTGACCACCCACCGGCTGTGCGAATATCTACTTCTAAACTGTCCTTCAATTTTATCTCGTTGGCCAATGCCTTTGCTTTTTCTAAATCAAAAAAACCTTTGTAAGGAAAACTGCCTACAAGAGGAAACTTCCAAGTCTTGGGTGTGAAACTAAACGAATCGCAAGCAGTCACCACATACATAGATGGTTTTCCCATTTGGTCAAAAATTTCTGTATAGTTTTCAGAATAATTAATGCCTAATGAATCAAAGGCAAACTGTCGGATTTCGGCCACTAACTTGGCTTTGAACCGAAGGGAATCAGGGGTGTCGGGATGAGCAATAAATGCTTCAAGAGTAACAGTATTATTCACCACATACAGTTGGCCCTTTAGCTGCAATAACCCATAATTGATTAGTTTATATTGCCAGACGTAAACGATCAAAACCAACACAACCAATCCAAAACCAATTCTTTTGAGCCACTTTTTCATTTCAAACAATTACACGAAAATAAGGCTTATTTATTGAAAATTTCGAGTTGTGATTTGTATCCATTCCCACTATCTTCACAAACTATTCTATTCACAAATACGCAATCAACAATGAGCGACAAAAGCGAGAAATCAGAAAAATCAGAGAAATTAAAAGCATTACAATTAACCATTGATAAATTAGAAAAATCATATGGCAAGGGTGCGGTAATGAGATTAAGTGACGAAAAGGTAGTTGATCTACCGTCAATCTCGACAGGTTCTCTTGGGCTTGATATCGCCTTAGGTATTGGCGGAATTCCAAGAGGTAGAGTTGTTGAAATATATGGCCCAGAATCTTCTGGTAAGACTACTTTAACCTTGCATTGCATTGCCGAGGCTCAAAAGAAAGGCGGATTAGCGGCCTTCATTGATGCTGAACATGCTTTTGACAAGGCTTATGCCGAGAAACTAGGTATTGATACCGAAAACCTCCTAATCTCTCAACCCGACAATGGTGAGCAAGCCTTAGAAATCGCTGAACATTTAATTCGTTCTGGAGCAATCGATATTATTGTAATAGATTCGGTTGCCGCATTGGTACCAAAAGCTGAGTTAGAAGGCGAAATGGGAGATAGCAAAATGGGTCTACAAGCTCGTTTGATGTCTCAGGCATTACGAAAACTTACTGGAGCTATCAGTAAAACAGGTTGTTGCTGTATTTTCATTAACCAGCTTCGCGAAAAGATTGGTGTAATGTTCGGAAACCCTGAAACAACTACTGGTGGTAATGCCCTTAAGTTTTATGCTTCAGTGCGTTTAGACATTCGTAGAATCGGCCAAATCAAAGAAAGTGCGGATAACATTTTGGGTAACAGAACCCGAGTTAAAGTCGTCAAGAATAAAGTGGCTCCCCCTTTCAAGGTTGTAGAGTTTGATATTATGTATGGCTTGGGTATTTCTAAATCAGGTGAGATTGTTGATTTAGGTGTTGAGCTTAATATTATTAAAAAAGCTGGCTCTTGGTTCTCCTATAATGGAGAGAAACTAGGACAGGGACGTGATACAGTGAAATCTCTTTTAGAAGATAATCCTGAATTGATGGAAGAACTTGAATTGAAAATCAAGGCTCGAGTCAACGGAACAGAAGTTGCTGAAGTAATAGCTGAATAAGCGCTCATCCAACAAAATAAAAAGCCCGATTTATCTTTCGATAAATCGGGCTTTTCTATTAAAGATTTTAGTACTTAACCAGCCCTCATGGCATCTACAGGGTCTAATCTTGCCGCCTTTGCAGACGGAATAATTCCAGAGGCTATTCCGATGATGCTAGACACAACGGTCGCGAGCAAAACATTCTTCATACTCAATGCGATTTCTAAATTTCCTACTGGAATGAATGTGAGTAAATAAACAATCAAAACCCCAACAGCTCCACCAATCAAACAAAGAAAAATTGATTCGAAGAGGAACTGAAATAGAATAAAGTAATTCTTTGCACCAAGGGATTTCTGGATTCCGATAATCTTAGTTCGTTCTTGTACCGAAACGAACATAATGTTCATAATCCCAAAACCACCAACCAAAATAGAAAAACCTCCTATGATCCAGCCAGCAATGCCTAGGATGTCAAAAATTCCGCCTAGTGCCTCTACTAAGGCTTCGGGTCTATTCAAAGCAAAATCAGATTCCGTTTTAGGCTTCAAACCTCTCACTTTTCGAAGCACCCCTTCCATTTCATTTTGTAATTCCACCAAACCAATATCAGCCTCATAGCCTTTCACCGCTATGCTTGGGTTAATCCCAAATTGCCTACCGATATAGTACATTTTTGTAAAAGCCTTGTAAGGCACATAAATCCGATCATCATTGCTTGGCGTACCAATAAAGCTCTCACCCTCACGCTCCATTACTCCAATAATTCGCATTTTGGATCCTCGAACCTTGATATCTTTGCCAATAGGATTCTCATTGGGGAATAGTGATTGAGCAACTTCGTCACCAATCAAAGCCACATTTCTACCACCTTCTATTTCTTGTAAAGTAAAGTACCTACCGAAACCCAAAGGCACTTCGTAAACATCTTGATATTGATATGAGATTCCATAAACATCGATACCACTAATACTGCTACTTCCTTTTTTAACAGTTGTGGAACGTTTTGCCACAATAGTGACTGCAGCTGCATTTCTCAAATTGGCTGTCATGTACTCGTATTCATTATAGCCATTATTCGGCCTTCTGAAATATTTCCACCAAGGATAATCAGGGTCTGGCCCTGTGGCGAAAGAGAATTTATCTACCGTTACTACATTAGAGCCTAAGAAATCTAAACTTTCTTTTATATTTTTCTCT
>JBLIKG010000018.1:0-18854 GCA_047636255.1 Roseivirga sp.
TTCGCTGCTGACCCAGTGAATACCGGTGAATTCATAGCCACCAAAATATCGAATACAATGGCTCCAGGCTACCTTTCGATTAACTTAGGTTTTGAATATAGCAAAGGTGATGTTTTCAATATTTCATTTGCTCCGGCTGCAGGGAAATTCACTTTCGTACTTGACGATGATTTAGCAAGCGTTGGTGCTTATGGTGTAGGTATTGACGAAAACGTTCGTGCGGAATTCGGTACAAACCTTTTGACTTCTTTGAATGTGAAATTGATGGAAAACATCTCTTTCAAATCCAACCTTAACTTCTTTACGGCTTATGACAGTTTTGGCAATGTTGATACTAACTGGGAAACGCTTTTAGTAATGAAAATCAACAAATGGTTCAACGCTACATTCGGTACCAACTTAATTTATGATGATGATATCTTAATTGAAATGGAAGATGGTAGTATGTCAAAAGCCATTCAATTTAAGCACACCCTTAATTTAGGTGTTAACTTTAGCCTATTCTAAAAAGAATTAATCAAAGAACGCCCAACGTACACCTAAATCTAATGTACGCCTTACTCCTGTGTAATAAGGTGTGAGAAAATAACCATCAGCAGTCAGCCCCTCATTAAAGTGGGCTGACTTCACAAAAAACTGGAAGGTCTGCACTTTAAAATTCAAGAAGAGATCTGCCCTTACAAAGGCATCGTTCTCAAAGTCATTTTGAATATAAAATTGTTGCACAATTGGATCATATCCATTGGCGAAGTAAGCAGATCTATAATGCAAGTCTACCCCAGTTTGGACAATCATCTTGCCATCAAAAAGAACATTTTTATAAGCTAGTTGCCCCGTAATTAGCAAATCGGGTAATCTGTAAGTATCTGAAGACCCACCTGATACGGTATTGTAATTGAAATTACTAGACCAACGCCACTTCTTAGAAATATTAAAATCGAAATTAAAGCCGGGCGCTAAAATCACCACATCGCTGGATGCCTGATTCGGCCGTTTAGTATCATCAAAATAGATGTAATTGCTAATCCTATTAAAACGGACGAAAGGTCTAAAACTAAGTCTCTTACTATTCAGTCTGATCTCCGCGAAAAGGTTATCAGACTCCTCGTTGGAAAAACTGTTATTCCAATCTTTTTGCTCCCCAGCATATTGTTGAACTAAATAAGAAGGTGCCGAAGAGTTTCTAGATACACGTGCTTTGAAAAAGTCGCTCGAAAAATCGCCTTCTATAAAGTATCCCTGCCCTATTAAGTATTCACCCGTTGCTTTCAAGAAAATTTTAGGAGTAATATTTTGTCTTAAAGTACCACCAACATAGCTTTCATTGTCTTTGATAGCCCCAGCCAGAAGTACATTGTCATATTTAAGGTTTCTCAATCTATAAAAAAGGGTATACGAGAATTTCTTTGTCTGACCTTTAATCCCAAACTCATTTGTGATCTCTTGATAGATTGATCGATCGTTAATTGAATCACTTCGTAAGCCACCTCCACCAAGACTATAGATCAAGGAATCTGAGCCAGCCAAGTCATACACATCTGTGAATCTTACTATCTGACTTAAATAATTACCAGTGTGATAGGCCTGGAATACTGAATCTAAAGAATACTGCTGGTACAAATGCACGCCACCTCTTTTATCATAGCTTTGAGCATCGAAGAGCACAACATTAGCATCACGATATGAAAAATAGGTGGAATCAGTTGGATCAATCTCTGGGTCAATAATTCCACCCTGCTCATCTATAGAATGTTCCATTTGCGTGACGTTGAATAAGGCCAAATAGCGCGGTAGTTTCTTAGGTCTAATAAAACCAAAGCCACTATAACTTGTACTTTTTGTTTGAAACTCTCCAGTACTTAAAAATGAGAGTTGCTTTTCTGCCCTAATCCCTTTGTATTGAAACCCTAGATTCAGGTAAATGCTATCATTCAAGGAAAAAATAACATCAGTTAATGCCCTTCTGCCTCCTCCATATCTAACATTGATTTCTGTAAATGGGGACTTTGTATCAAAATACTTAATGTCTTCTGGCGCAAGATAAAACTCATCATAGGCATCGAATCCAAATTTCTTTCCGATGATATTGGATGGTTCATAATACAAGCTGCGGTAAGCCGTTCCTAAATTCCCTAGGTTCTGCCCCTCATTTCCGTTTCGTTCAATATCCGTGTATCGATGAAGGTTATCGGGAATAGTATCTGGAGTTAGGAAAACAAGGTCGTTGAATTTGAAATTACGTTCGTAGGTATAGCGAGTAGTTTTTGGCCCATAAACGCTCGTAATCGTATCTCTAAGCATCCTATTGTTGCTCCTAGCGATCATTGAATCGCGGTTCATACTAATGGAGCCGCCTCGTTGTGCAAAGCCATTAAAACCAACAAACAATAAAAGAGAAAACAGTAAAAGTCTTTTCAACACGCTCAAAATTAACAAATCAATGGAGGTTTTTCTTTTCTTCAATCACTTTAAACAATAGATTTTTGAATTCTTCCTCCTTACCAATCTCAAATTTGATCGGAATATAAAAAATAGCAGATGATTCAAAAACCGAATGGTCTGTCATTGTCAAAAGTCGTACCATGTCCTTTTCTGTGGTCACTATTGTTGAAGTGGCGTATTTGGATTTTTGTATAAAAGCCTCAATCCCATCCAAATCCTTGGTTGTAAAACGATGGTGGTCTTCAAAGACGAATTCTTTCACAACGTTGTAATCTTTCGATAACTCAGTCTTAAAGCTTCGGTTGTCCGCAATAGCAGTCAACATAACCACATCATTTCCCTTCTGAATTAATCTTTTCTCTGTAATCAAAATAGGCAAAGGAGCTGCATAAACAATTGAACTGAAGTAAATGGGTTTATCTCCACCGTAAACTTTCACCCGAGAAATGATTTGATTCTTTTCTTCATGACTTAAATCAACGGGGCATTTAGTAATCACTATACAATCTGCTCTTATTGCTCCACTTCTTCCTTCTCTCAACTCACCTGTAGGCAAAACATAATCCTCATAAAAAGGATTGTTGTAATCACTGAGCATGATATTTAAATCCCTAGCGACCTTTCTGTGTTGAAAGGCATCGTCTAATAAAAAGACTTCAATCTCTTCACTTTCCAAAATGGCAGACGGAATGGCTAAAATTCGCTCCTCTCCTACACAAACTTTAATTTCTTCTCCAAACTTGAGAAAATACTGATACGGTTCATCTCCAACTGTGGCTGCATTATCTTCAGCCTTTGCCATTCGATAGCCTTGTGTTTTGCGACCATAGCCCCGACTTAGCGTTGCTAATTTATATTTCCTTTTTAAGGTTGAAATCAGATATTCCACCATGGGCGTCTTACCAGTCCCACCCATTGAAAGATTCCCTACCGCAATTATGGCGCGATCAAATTCAACTTGTGGTTTTCGTCCAATATTGTATTGGTGATTTCTGAGCGCCATTACGCCACCATAAAGCACTGAAATTGGAAATAATAGCCATCGTAAGAGTTTCATTCTGATGAGGTTTATATCTTAGCCTTTCAAAAGTTGCAAAGATGGTAAAAATCAAGGATATCGTTGAGGCCTTAGAAAAGCTTGCTCCCAAGGCATATCAAGAATCATATGATAATGCTGGCCTAATTACAGGTCAAATGAATTGGCAAGTCACTGGCATTTTGGCTACGCTGGATTGTATCGAAAGCGTTATAGATGAAGCCATTGAAAAGCAATGCAATTTAATTGTCGCCCATCATCCCATCGTTTTTAAGGGTTTAAAGCAAATCAATGGCAAAAACTATGTAGAACGCACCATTATCAAAGCCATCAAAAACGACATTGCGATATATGCTATTCATACCAACCTTGATCATGTTATTACAGGAGTCAATCATAAAATCGCATCGAAAATTGGGCTTATAAACACCAGAATTCTTGCACCAAAAAGTCAAACGTTAGAGAAAATAGTGGCTTTTGTTCCTACTGAAAGTACTCAGAAAGTTATCGATGCACTGCATGAGGCTGGCGCAGGTGAAATCGGCAACTATTCCCATTGCAGCTTTAAAGTATCTGGAAAAGGAAACTTCAAACCCAATGCGTTTTCGAATCCAACAATCGGTGAGCACAATAAAAATCAAGAAGTAGAAGAAGACCGTATAGAATTGATCTTTCCTGCTCACCTAAGAAACTCCATCATTAAAAAATTAAAAGTTTCACATCCTTATGAAGAAGTGGCCTATTACCTGACCTCACTCGAAAATGAAAATCAAGAGGTCGGTGCTGGCATGATCGGTGAACTTGAAAAGCCTTTATCTGCACAGGAATTTCTTCAGCATCTAAAAAAGAGCATGAAGCTTGAAACCATTCGCTATACGGTTAAAAGTGATAATAAAATAAAAACCGTTGCTGTATGTGGGGGGGCTGGAAGCTTTTTATTATCAGTAGCGAAAGCTCAAAATGCGGACGCCTTTGTAACCGCTGATTTTAAGTATCACGAGTTCTTTGACGGGGAAGGAAAAACGATGATCGCTGACATTGGTCACTATGAAAGCGAAATGTTCACAAAAGAGCTGTTGCATTCAATTTTGACAGAAAAATTTGCTAATATTGCAACCTATTTGTCAGAGGTGAATACGAATCCCGTACACTACTTCTAAAAAAACTTGAATGGAAAAGACTGTTGCACAAAAACTTGACGCCCTTACACATCTACAATCGATTGATTCTGAGCTAGATGAAATCAAAAAAGTAAGAGGCGCTCTACCTGATGAGGTAGCTGATTTAGAAGATGAAATTGCTGGCTATCAAACCAGAATCGATAAATTCAAATCTGAGGCTGACGAGCTAGAGACTAACATCTCCGACTATAAGACTCAGATCAAGAACTCAGAAGCGCTCATTAAGAAATATAATGAGCAGCAGATGAACGTACGAAACAACCGTGAGTACGATGCGATCACTAAAGAAATTGAACTTCAAAATCTTGAAATTCAAATTTCTGAGAAGAGAATCAAAGAGGCTTATGCTAAGATCGAAGGTAAAAATGCTGAAATGGCAAAAACTACTGAAGAACTTACCGAGCGTTCGAAAGATTTGAACAGCAAAAAAGCTGAGCTTGAAGTGTTGACTAAGGAAAGTGAAGACGAAGAAGCAAAACTGCTTACTGATAGAGAAAAAGCGGTTAAGAACATCGAAGAGCGCCTAATTAACTCTTACAACAAGTTAAGAGATAATGCTAGGAACGGTTTAGCCGTTGTCCCTGTTGACAGGGGTGCTTGTGGTGGTTGTTTCAACGTTGTCCCTCCGCAAAGACAAGCAGACATCCGCGAACGCAAAAAAGTAATTGTTTGCGAGCATTGTGGAAGAATCTTGTCAGATGTTACTGATGAAGTTGTACAAGAAGAAGCTAAGCCAAAAAGAAGCAGAAAGACTGCAACAAAAGCAGACTAAGTCAATGGCTTTGAAAATATCTATTCAAAAATGGATAGGCTTAATTGCTTATCCATTTTTTATTTTATACCCCATCCAAAAAAGTATTGCTCAGTCACAAAACTTTGCCAGCGCCTACGAACAAGTGCTGAGCTTAGACTTCGAGCGTAATAGAGAAAGCCTTATCCAACAGAATATAACTGGTTTTCCTCATGCAAATATCTATTTACAAAACCTCAATGATGTTTTAGAATTGGTTTTTACCGAAGATGAAAAGAGATATTCTGCGTTAAAGGACAAAGAAAGTGAACGCCTCGATTTACTGGATGACCTAACGAATGACTCACCCTATATTGACTTTATCCGTGCAGAAATCAAATTGCAATGGGCATTTGTTAGACTTAAATTCGGCCATACTTGGAGCGGAGTTTGGAGCCTAAGAAGAGCCTATAAAACCATAGAAGATAATATTGAAGAACATCCAGAGTTCAAGCTTAATTATAAAACCTTGGGCTTACTTCATGTTATTTTTGGCGCAGTACCTGATCACCAACAATGGGTATTGAGCATATTGGGCCTTGAAGGAGATGTAGCACTTGGTCTGAAAGAAATTGAAGACATTAAAAACGCTGACAATCTGTTCAATACTGAGCTCAGCCTCATTTCTTCTTTGATCGAATCCTATTTATTGGAAGATCATAAAGCAGCCTTAAATAGGTTAGATACTGATTCAAGTGAAGAAAAATCATTAGCAGAAGCCTATATCACCAGCTTAATTCTAATGAAATCGCACGAAGCAAAAAAATCAGCGGTTATCTTAAAAAGAGCGCTAGGTCAGCATCAAACGAATCTTTTCTTGTTTAATTACTTACTTGGAGAAGCTCAGTTTCAAGGTGGAGATTACTTGAATGCTCAACAAAATTACAATGCCTTCCTGAATGGTTTCCAAGGTAGCGGACAAAAGAAAGACGCAATGATGAAACTAGCTATGTGTGATCTTTTTTTGAAGAATGACTCTAATCTGTTTGAAAAAACATGGTTAAAAGCTGCTGATACGAAAAGCTCTGAAGCAGAAGCAGATAAGAACGCAGAGAAAATACTATCAACAAAGCCATTGCCTAATTTCGACCTGCTAAGAATTCGCTTTGCGATTGACGGTGGTTATTATGCCTTCGCAGATTCTTTAATCACTAGAGTTGAAATCAGTAAAATCAAACCTTATGAAGTATTTGAATTAGAATATAGAAAAGCGCGGTCAGCGCACCTTCAGGGAAATTTTTCCTTGGCTCTAGATCAATACTACAAGGTGATTTCGAGTGCTGATAAACTACCAGAAACCTACTTTGTACCGAACTCTTACTTACAAATTGGTTACCTTAAATTAGAGCAAGGTGACCGTGCACAAGCAAGAATGTACTTTAATAAAGTGCTGGAATTTAAAGACCATCCTTACAAAAATAGTTTAGACAGTAAAGCTAAAATAGCAATCGAGGCTATAAATGCTTCAGGTGATTAGTATCGTTATAGTTATCAAGCTTAAAGGTATTACCATTGAAGGTTAGCTCGTATAAGCCAAGGTTATTATGTTCGAAATAGTCCATGGCCTTATATGGATAGTTGAGGATAATGGCCAAAAAAAGTCGCATAGCTCGTCCATGCATACAAATCAAGATTTGCCTTTCATTCTTATTACGCATTATATGATCGAGGGCTTCCTTTAAACGAATCGCTAACATTTCTGGGCTTTCACCTCCCTCAATTGCCAAATGAGTTTCGCCATTTTGCCAGCGATTGATCATTTCAAAATAATAAGCATGCTGAGCTGGGTTAATCTCCATTCCTTCATGTACACCCCAACTTATTTCATCTAGGCCAGCTAATTCTTCATAATCCAAGCCCGCATCAATAAAGCCCTTCATCGATTGATGTGTCCGCATGAGCGATGATACGTAAAGCTTATCGAATTTAAGGTCACCATAAGCTTCATGAAATGCTTGCGCCTGTGCCCTGCCCATGTCATTGAGGCCAGCATTAACACCTCTTCCTTGCACAATGCCCTTTAAATTAAAATCTGTTTGTCCGTGTCGCGTGAGGTATATTTTTTTGATCATCAATTTTGTTCTATTTTTGGCCAATTAAGGCACAAATCTAGAAACTAATTTACAACCACCATGTTTCAACTAGGAGTAAATATCGCAACAGCCAACCAAATGAGTCGAAACACTATGGTTGAGCATTTAGGTATTGAGTTTATTGAAATCGGAGATGATTACATGAAGGCAAAAATGCCTGTTGATCATCGCACTAAACAGCCGATGGGCTTGTTACATGGAGGTGCTTCGGTAGCTTTAGCGGAAACATTAGGTAGCTTTGCTGCGCATTGTGTGGTTGATCCAAAATTACAGTATTGCGTTGGATTAGAAATTAATGCCAATCATGTGAAAGCGGTAAAAGAGGGCTGGGTATATGGTATTGCTAAAGCATTACATATTGGAAAAAGCACTCATATTTGGGAAATAAGAATCACAAATGAAGATAATGCTTTGGTCTGTATAAGCAGAATTACGATGGCAGTGATGGATAAAAAATAATTGAATGAATCGAAACGAGGAATTTACTTTAGAATTAGAGTTACAAGGCATTGAGCAATCACTTGCCTTGAAGTCAATTTTAAATGCCTCAGTAAAAAAATCTCTTCCTATTGCCATTTGGAAACAACCTCATCAAAATGAAATCAATTTTATGGTTTCTTTTGAAAAGGCCATAGAGGTTTCGAGATTAGACTTAGAGCAAACGGAAAAGGGTTTTGTGATTTCTCCATTCCATAACCATGATCATCCGACTCTTTTCTTGAAAAGTGATATTCATTTTACCTTTAATACTCATGGCATAAGCTTTCAAACTAGCCTAAAAGAAAGCAAGAATAACAGTCTTAATGAATTTTTTAAGGAGGTTCAAAGTTTGATCAAAGCAAACACTTCAAAAACTTCTTACTATTTCCGAAACAACCAGTCGTTGAGCAAGGAATCGACTTACGAGCAAATCGTAAAGGATGCGGTTCAAACCATAATTGACGGTGTATTTCAAAAAGTTGTCCCCGCCAGAACTAAGCACATTCCGATTTCTTCTGATTTTGATTTAATCGAGAAATACCTCAAACTTACTGAATCCTACCCTAATGCCTTTGTTTCTTTGGTTTCGATGCCAGAAACAGGCACATGGCTCGGTGCCACACCTGAACTTCTTTTAGAAGTAGACAAATCGATTTTCAAAACAGTGGCCTTGGCTGGAACGCAAAAAAGGAACCAAGAAAAAAGCATCTCAGCTACTGCTTGGACACAAAAAGAAATTGAAGAACAGGCAATGGTAAGCAGGTATATCATTGACTGCTTCAAAAAAATTAGATTAAGAGATTTCAAAGAAAAAGGCCCTAAAACCACGGTCGCTGGGAATTTACTTCATCTTAAAACGGAGTTTGAAGTGAATATGGAAGAAACAAACTTCCCAGAATTAGGTACTGTGATGCTTGAGTTGCTCCATCCTACTTCTGCCATAGCAGGAATGCCGAAAGCACCTGCATTAGCTTTTCTTTTACAAAACGAAGGTTTTGAACGCTCTTATTACAGCGGATTTCTTGGCCCCGTTCAAATTGAGGATAAAACCAATCTCTTCGTCAACCTCAGGTGTATGCAGCTGTTAAAAGACTCTGCTATTTTATATGCAGGCGCTGGGGTAACAGAAGATTCAATTCCTGAAAAGGAATTAGAAGAAACAGAATTGAAATTCAATACGCTGCTCAATATCTTGAACTCTCAAAATTGATACTTCAACACATCAACGATATCGCTTCAATTTGTGCTGGCCACGGGATAAAAACCGCCATCATTTCTCCAGGATCGAGATCTGCAGCGCTTACTTTGGCTTTCGTACGACACCCTGACATCGAGACCAAAGTAATTCCTGACGAGCGTTCAGCAGCATTTGTTGCCTTAGGCATTGCGCAACAACAAAAAATACCTGTGGCCCTAATTTGCACATCAGGTTCTGCAGCTTATAATTATGCGCCTGCCATCGCAGAAGCGTATTATCAAGAAGTCCCATTGGTTATTTTCACTGCAGATCGTCCAGCAGAATGGACAAATCAATATGATGGACAAACCATTCAACAATCAGGAATCTATGGCAAACACGTTTTAGCAAGTTTCGATTTGCCAGCCGATGCTACTCACAAAGACGCAAAATGGCATTGTAACAGAGTGATCAATGAAGCCATTATTATGGCCAATAACAAAAAAGGACCTGTTCATGTCAATGTTCCCATTCGAGAGCCTTTTTATCCTGAAACAAACGAAATTATAAGCTTCCCTGAGGTCAGAATAATTAAGCAACAATTTGTAAGTAAGAATCTCGAGCGGAAAGATTGGATTAAACTGAACTCACAATGGCAGCAACATAGCCGAAAAGCCATAGTGCTGGGACATATGGATTTCGATAAAGGCCTACAAAATGCGCTTTATCGATTCGCAGAAAAAGCAGGGATTCCTGTAATCGCTGATATTATCAGTAACCTTCAAGAGTTACCTGGAGCAATTACTAACCAAGACTCTTTCCTCAACCCGCAGCTGAATCCGTTGCATCAGGAGTTAGCACCTACCCTACTCATCACGGTTGGTAAATCCTTGATTTCAAAAAATCTAAAGTTATTTTTAAGAAACAATCCACCTACTGAGCATTGGCATATTTCACAATCGGAGCGTATCAACGACACCTTACAGCATCTAACGCAAATTTTTGATTTAAACCCAGAGACTTTCTTTACCGAGTTCACCAAGTTCATCGATGGTAAAGGAGATTTCAATTTCATAAATCAATGGCAAAACGCTAACCTTCAAGTCCAAAAACAAAAAGAGCAGTTCGTTAAAAGTAGAAAATTCAGTGAATTTCAAGCTTTCCAAGTAAGCCTTGGGGCGGTACCCAATAAATCGATACTCCATTTCGCGAATAGCATGTCTGTTCGATATGCTAATCTCCTAGGCTTACCTCATGGCAAAAACCTCAGTGTCTTTGCGAATCGAGGAACTAGCGGAATCGATGGTAGTAATAGTACAGCAGTAGGTGCTGCGCTGAGTCAGAAAAACCAAGTGGTTTTGTTCACTGGTGATATGGCCTTCTTCTACGACAGAAATGCATTTTGGCACAACTACAATCTCAAAAATCTGAGGGTGATTGTTTTCAATAACAATGGTGGCGGTATTTTTAAAATGATTGATGGACCGAAGCGCCAAGCAGAACTTGAGGAATACTTTGTAACCAAGCAAGTGCTATCGGCAGAGAACACCGCTAAAGACTTTGGCTTCGAATATCAAATTTGCTCTAATCTTAAAGACCTAAAAACACACTTAAAGAGCTTCTATTTAGCAAGCAAAACAGCCAGAATTTTAGAGATCAAAACAGACTCCGAAAAGAACACGGAAAGCTTCAATGAATATAAAAAGCTTGTGGTTGAGAGCTTCTCTCTTTAAAGTCTAATTTTCTTCTCTAATCTGCGCGTAATTGATTGGTATGAGATCACCAACTTTCTGATTACTCCAATAACCATTAACAACAAAGTCGAGAGGGTTATAAACGTAACCATTAGATTCGAATTCGAGAAAAGTCTTCCCTTCAAACATTCGCATTTCAGAAATTGGATTGTTAGTCATTGTAGGCCCTGCTGTAATTGTCAAACTTCCGTTACTCGAACTTCCGCCAAATCTGCTCATTCCTCCTTTATAGGTAATATAAAGCCAATTCTCAAAAATTAACCGCTTAGAATTGCCATTGGAACCTTCACTAACAAAATTTGAAAGATTCATTTCGTTTTTATCGAGGTACATTTTCCCGTCCTCCTTACGAGCGGGTTGAACTTTATAACCTTCTTCTTTCAGCTTATTATTGAAAAGTGCAGAGAAAAAATGATCTGTGGAACCATGGTAAGCCATTTCTCTATTTTTCACCCATCTCTTCCTCGGCTCCTTTCCTTCTTTCAACTCTTCGAATACCGGGAATCCATAAAAACGCATGTAGTGTTCACGATTAAACACCTTATATTCCTCCAAAATATATTTGATTCGGTAACCCAGTGCCTTATTTTCTATGATGAGTGGTTCTTTGGCAAATGCTTCAAAAACATTGTTTTCAGCATCATAATAAAAGTCAATTTTGTCTTCGTTCAATATTTTGCATTGTTCTGCGAAAGGAGAAGTTCCTAAGAAGCCTTTCTTAAAGCTTTCTAAATTTCTACGCCACTCTTCATCCTTTTTGTCGGTTACAGTTACTCCCCCAATAAATCGGGTTTCAACCGTGAGTTGAACATTCAATTCAATTACTTGCGGTTCAAATATTTGAAAGGAACGGGCATAAGTGGCGTAACCTGCAAACTTTACGATTAAATCATATGAGCCGGCATTTTTAACTTCAAGACTAAACTCTCCCTTTTCATTGCTTACAGTTCCGAAAGTGGTATTGGCCAAAAAGACAGAGGCAAAGGGCAAAGTCTCGTTGGTATCGGCATCTCTTACTACACCTTTGAATATATAGCGATCTTGAGCAAAGGATTGAAAATAAAAAAGGCTTAAGAAAAGCAAGAGAATTTGAACTCTGAACATAATGACTTAAAATTGACTGATGGCTGGTAAAATAATTTTGGGCGATAGTGATTATGATTTTTCTAGTGTTGCTAGACTCCAAAAATCTGGCCAATATCCCGAATTCCAAGCTGCTTTTGACTTTATTTTAGAATGGCAAAGCGGTAAATCTTCCTTCGAACTTTTTACTTCTGGCTCTACTGGCAAACCTAAAGCAATTGCCATCAGTCGCAATCAAATGATCGCCAGTGCTAAAAGGACAATCAGCACACTAAAACTCGAAAATGGAATCTCTGCATTAATGTGCATGAATCCATCATTTATTGGGGGTAAAATGATGATAGTCAGGGCAATGGAATTCAATTGGGATTTGACAATGCTTGCTCCTTCTAACAATCCAGCACAACATCTGGTCAAAGATAGTCGATTCAGTTTTATGGCCTTAGTGCCAATGCAGCTAGAAAACATGATTGACGATGAATCAGGAATTCAAATATTAAATCAAACAGAAAGTATTATTGTTGGCGGAGCTCCTGTAAATACTGCTTTACGCGATAAGCTGAACTCAATTACGGCCAAGGTTTATAATACCTACGGCATGACCGAAACCATTTCTCACATCGCATTAATGAGATTAAATGGACCTAATGCTTCTGAAGAATTTGAAATTTTAGAGGGGATTGAAGTTGCAACTGATGATAGGAATTGCCTTAAAATTAAAGGAGATGTCACTAACAACGCTTGGATTCAAACCAATGATGTAGTCGAACTGAAAGGTCAACAATTCAAATGGCTAGGAAGAGCAGACTTTGTCATTAATTCTGGAGGCATAAAAATTCATTTAGATCAACTTGAAAAACAAATCAGCGACATTCTTAAAACCGAAGCCGTGTTACTTAAAATTAAAGATACCTCGCTTGGAGAATCTTATGCCTTAGTTTTAAAGGATGAAACCGAGGAATTAGTTAGAGATATTCAAGTCACTTTAAAGTATGCTTTACCAAAATACTACAGCCCTAAAGTCATTTACAAAGTAGAGAAGTTCTTAAGGACTGAATCAGGTAAAATTGACCGATCAGGAATAAAGGCTCAACTTGGCCTAGATTAATTATTTATACTTTGGTGAGTGATCTTTGAGTTTGATGACTTCTTGTTGCAGCTCCATTACTATGGTTTTTAGTTTTTCAAAGTCCATATCATCCTCGGTAAAGTCCGGAAAATCCATACTCAAATAAGCTTTAGCTTCCCAAACCTCAATCACATCAGCAGCATTGATATCGTATGGCGAATACGCTTTGTTGTCTGAAACCAAAAACAGTTTCCCATTTTCAGCAGAGTAATCGAATACCCGCTTGTAAACAATCCCCTCTTCTTTCGATAGAATTACATAACACCTACCATTGCGAATTGAAGAAAAATCTTCTAAATATTTCCCTACTACAATCGTCCCTGGTTTTAGTGGAAGCATAGAATCTCCAGTAATTTCAAAAGCCCTTAACGTCCCTGACTTAGCCAAATTGGGCAGTTGAAACTTGGGCATTTCCTCTAAGTATTCTGGGTCAGCATAACCGTTTAAGTATCCTGCTGATGCTTTTTGAGGGATAAGATCAATCAGTTCCTCGTTATTTTGATCAACAGTAATCGATAAAATTTTAGCGGAAGCCTTTTTTGCAGATGTTCGTTTCTGAATTTCATCTATCGAGAGATTAGTAAGATCCATTGAGATTAGGAAATCGACAGGAACGGAAAACACTTTGGACATATTAAGCAGATTGTTCAATCTAGGATCAGCCCTTCCTTCTTCGTAAGCCCCAACCAATGACCTCTTGATTTCAATTTTCTCTGCGAAATCGCCTTGAGTCCATTTTTGAAGTTTTCTTAAATGCTTAATGTTTTCCGAAACAATGCTCATGCTAAATATTTTACCTACAATAATACTAAATATATTAGACCAACAGAAGTTTAATTAGTAATTAGTCTTAACCTCTCTAAAAGTTTCCTTTCTACATTCGTAAAGCGGTTCTATCTTGCTTGTGACCTGAATAACATAACTTTTGGAGAGTTATTTTCAGCAATGAGGTTTTAAGCATATTCGTAAATAGAATAAGATTTTTGGCATATTTTTAGCTTATCAGTTCGAGGTCAAACACGTCAACTAATGCATAAATTTTTATTTTTCTCAGCCTTATTCTTTCTAAGCTTCTACGCTCATAGCCAATCAACACTCGGATTCAATTTAAATGGATTTCTCCCGATGGGTGAACTCAAAAGAGACTCTCCAGAAATTTGGGGTGGTGGTATTAGTTTAGATGTTGCAGTTCAGCTCAAGGATTCACCAATTCATATTGGAGGTTTGTATAACATGACTAGGTATGGATCAGAAGTTAGGGATGGATTTCATGGGCCTAATCTTGGAGATGTTCGAGTGAGAAGAAATAATGAACTGGTAGGTTTATTAGGTTTCGTAAGAGTTAAGCCCCAAATCTCTGGGAATTTCCAGCCTTATGCTGATTTTTTAACAGGCTTCAACTACATTTTCACGAGATCAAACTTCAGAGATAGCTCACTTGATGCGCCCTTTGATTCTGTGGTTGATATAAATGATTTTGTTTTGAATTTTGGGGCTGGTGGAGGATTAGAAATTTTTCTCAATGATTTAATTAGTCTAGATTTTAGTTTTAGGGCTTTAAGGTCGTCAAGAGCAAAGTACCTAACCCCACAAAGCGTGACCTATAACACCGATGTAAATTTTTACGAGTTCGATGTTAAAAGAGCCCGATTCAACCATCTGAGCTTTGGCGTTGGTTTTAAATTTTTGCTAGAGTCGATATACTAATTACTCACGCCATTCATAACACATTGTTTGCGCTCTTACAAATTGCTATTTCCGATTAGCCTTTCTTGATCTAGATTGTTATTCTTTACATTTCAATAAATCAAGATATAATGACTACACAAAGAAATTTGAAAACTAAGCTAAACAAACTCTGCACGACTTTGAGCCTAGCTTTCATGTTGCTTTCTACATTCGCTTTCGGTCAGAAAGTGGATATGGAAATATTTAAAGACATGAAAGCAAGAAGTATTGGGCCAGCTGCCATGAGTGGTAGAATTACAGCGATTGACGTTGTAGAAAGCAACCCTGATATTATTTATGCCGGTGCCGCTTCAGGTGGACTTTGGCGTTCAACTGGTGGTGGACTTAACTGGGAACCTCTTTTTGATGACCAAGCTGTTTTAGGTATTGGTGCAGTAAAAATTTACCAGAAAAACCCAGACATCATTTGGGTAGGAACTGGTGAAGGAAACCCAAGAAACTCCGTAAGTAGTGGTTATGGTGTTTATCGCTCTATTGATGGTGGCGCTAGTTTCCAATTAATGGGACTTGAAAAAACTCGCAACATTCACAAAATTTATATTCACCCAAACAACCCTAACATTGTTTATGTTGGAGCAATTGGTTCTCCTTGGGGAGAACATGAAGAAAGAGGACTTTTCAAAACAATTGACGGAGGAAAAACTTGGAAGAAAATTCTTTTTACTAATAATTTATCTGGTGTAGCCGACATAGTAGCTGACCCCACCAATCCAGATAAAATATTCGTTGCCATGTGGGAGCACAAAAGATGGCCTTGGTTCTTCAAATCTGGTGGACCAGGTTCAGGCTTATATGTAACCTATGACGGTGGTGATAATTTCAAGAAATTAGCGGACGAGGAAGGCCTTCCAAAAGGAGATTATGGTAGAATTGGTTTAGCCATTTCGCACAGCAATCCAAACTATGTTTATGCCATGGTAGAGTCTAGTGCCAACGGATTATACAGATCAACAGATGGTGGTAAATCTTGGGAATTAAGAGCAGCTTCTGCTCGTACTCAAAACATTGGTGATCGTCCATTCTATTATGCTGATATCCATGTGGATACCAAAAACGAAAACAGGGTATATAGTTTATTCTCAAGGGTTTCTCGTTCCGAAGATGGAGGCAAAAGCTGGGAAGAAATCATTCCTTACTCTGGCGTTCACCCTGATCACCACGCATGGTATATCCATCCAGACGACCCATCATTTATGATAGATGGCAATGACGGTGGATTGAACATTACTCGTGATATGGCCAAAACTTGGAGATTCACTGAAAAACTACCTGTTGGTCAGTTCTATCACGTGAATGTGGACAATGAAATGCCGTACAATGTATATGGTGGTATGCAAGACAATGGTTCTTGGGTTGGCCCAGCTTACGTATTCAATTATGCTGGAATTAGAAATCATGATTGGCAAGAATTAAGCTTTGGCGATGGATTCGATGTGGCCCCAATCGAAGGTGACTCTCGATATGGTTATACAATGTCACAACAAGGCAACGTAACTAGATATGATAAAGTTAGCGGTAGAAACAAAAGCGTTAAACCGACCTCCCCAGATACTACCATTGAATTGAGATTTAACTGGAACGCTCCAGTGGCATTGGATCCTTTCGATGCAAATGGCGTTTATTACGGCTCGCAACATGTGCATTACAGCACTAATCGTGGTGATGAATGGGAAATCATTTCTCCAGATTTATCAACCAACGATCCAGAAAAACAAAAACAAAACGAAAGTGGTGGTTTGACTATTGACGCTACTGGTGCAGAAAATCATACTACATTATTAACTATTGCGCCAAGTCCGGTAGACAGAAATGTAATTTGGGCTGGCACAGATGATGGCAATGTTCAAGTCACCCAAGACAAAGGCAAAAGCTGGGTCAACGTAGCGGCTAAGCTTCCAGGTTTACCGACAGGCAGCTGGATTCCTCAGATAAAAGCTTCTGATTACAATGCTGGTGAAGCTTTCGTTATAGCGAACAACTATAGAAGAAATGACTTTTCCGCTTATGCATATCACACAGCAGACTACGGACAAACTTGGACTAGAATCGTAGATGATAACGATGTTTTCGGATTCACGCTTTCAATTCTTCAAGACCCAATTGAGCCAAACCTCATTTTCTTAGGAACAGAGAATGGTTTGTTTGTGAGCTTTGATAAAGCCCAAACTTGGAACAAATGGAGCCATGGTTATCCTAATGCTTCAACAATGGACTTGACTTTACAGAAAAGAGAGCATGACTTGGTAATCGGTACATTCGGTAGAGCATTCTACGTTTTGGATGACATCAGACCATTAAGAGAATTTGCAGCTAAAGGCTACCAAAACGTATTGAATTCAGACATTACTATGTTTGATATTCCTGATGCGTACCAAATCAATTACCGTCAGCCTGCGGGCATGAGATTCCCTGCGGATGGTGGTCCATTCGAAGGCGAGAACAAATACTTAAGCTCAGCTATCATTAAATTCTGGGTGAAGGATGATGCCAAGAAAGAAGAGGTTAAAGAGCCTGCTGGAAAGAAAAAAGGCAAAAACGCGAAAGCTGAAGAAGCTAAGCCAGAAGCTCCAGATAAAAAGTCTCCAACAAAAGTAAAAATGACTGTGCTCAACGCGCTAGGTGACACCATCAGAACGAGAACGTCCAATGTGAAAAAAGGAGAAATCAATATGATGAGCTGGAACTTAGACAGAAAGAACCCATACCCTACTGTTGGAAGAGCTGGTGGCTTTGGCCGTTTCGGTGGCGGTGGTGATGACGAGCCAGGCAATAGAGAACAGTCTGCTGGTGATGCACTTCCAGGCACTTACAAAGTTGTGCTTGAGTATGGTGACCAGCAAGTTTCTAAAATGGTAAAAGTGGCTTTGGATCCACGCATCGAAATGAATCTTTCAGAAATGAAAGCCAATAGAGATTTCGAAGATGAGGTTTTGATGATGGCTCAAAAGTTCTCAGAAATTTCTGATCGTGTTAGAAAAGCCAATGACATCGTAACTAAAGTTGAGGCAAGAATAAAAGATGCCAAGGCTGAGGAAGTCAAAGACTTGAAAGCTGCGATCAAAGCTGTGAAAGAGCAATTGGAGCCAGTTCAGGAAATCACTACAGGTGTACCAAGTAGTGGCCCAAGAGGACAAGCAGATATTCGCGAAAGAACTACTACAGCCAACAATTGGATTCAACAAGCTAGACAATACAACAACTCTCGTATGGGTACTCCTGGACCTAACGAGAAAAGCTTATTGGACAATGCTGAAAAAATGATGGCCGTGGCCATCCAAAAAACAAATGCTTTCTTTAGCACAGATTGGCCAGCATTTAAAGCTGCCTATGACAAAGCTAACTTGGATTTCTTTGAGGATTTTTCTGATCCGATTAAGAAGTAATCTATTCAATTTATAAAATGAAAGGCTGCCTTAAATAAGGCAGCCTTTTTTGTTGCTTTCGCACTAAGCAAGCAAGTTGTTATAACTTAGATGAGGTTGTATAATTTAGCCCTTAAACTCTGCAATACACTCAATTTCGACAAGTGCATTTAATGGCAATCCCGCTACAGCCACAGTTGTTCTGGCAGGTGTATGCCCCTCGAAGAAATCACCATAAATCTTATTCATAGTGGCGAAGTATTTCATGTCAATAAGGTAAACATTACACTTTATTACATCATGCGGTGTAAGAGTTTGAGCCTCTAAAACGGCCTTCAAATTCGCTAAAACTTGCATTGTTTGTCCTTCAATATCATCTGAAGCAAGTGCATTTGTACTTGGGTCTATACCCGTCTGACCAGAGCAAAAAAGCAGGTTTCCAGTTCGGATTGCAGAACAATAAGGACCAAGGGCTTTAGGAGCATTCTCAGCATGGATTACCTTCATGATAGCTTTATTTAATCGTTGGAAGTGACCATTTTTTCTTAACCGAAATAATTCTTAATGCAATGATATAA
>JBLIKG010000019.1:0-17808 GCA_047636255.1 Roseivirga sp.
ATAAAAAACATAGTCACCCCCAAGTGCCTTCGGTTATAAAGCAGAGGTAGGAATTTATTATTCAACCTTGCCAAGGGCCCAATCATTAGGATGATGTGCAAAAGTAAAATGGCCAGTGTTGCAGTTGCCCGAATGATCATGGTTTCGAAGGTGATCTCAGCTACAAAAACGGATGATAAACCAATAAAAACCGCGAGATAAATCAGTACGCATGCAAATAGAATGGCATCATAGATCCTCTTTTGTCTGTTCCATAATATGCCTTTGTAGCTTGCACTCATGGGGTCAAATCATTAATGGATTTAAAAAAGAGTTGCTTGTTGTTGAGCTTGTCCCAAACTAAAATGTTATCCATTTTACTCGCAGTACCCCACGGAAAGGAGAATTCATAATGTTCCATTTCATTTAGGTTCCCCAATAAAATAGAGGTGTTATCTGGGCTTTCTTTTTTAGAAAGGTAAACAAGCGAAAAGGCAGATTTTAAAGGTCTTACCAAGTCTAATTTTAAAATTGTAGTGCTATCGATTAGATCATAACTCCATTCAAAAGCATGATAATCTATTTCATGAGATGAAGCGACAACACAAGTCGTAATTCCGGCAGGGCAAATATTGATTGGAATCCTTGCTAAGGGATTTGCTGGAATATGCTCAATGGCCTCTAAGCACAATAATGGCAAAGCGATTCCCATCACCATCCAGATATATCTATGCCTTTGGCGGAGTTTTACATTCATGACTTTTTAGTTTTTCTCCATTTAGAAAGTAATAATGGCCATAAGGCTACAGTTCCTGGGAGAATCAGGATCATCATAAATACAGAGGACTTCTTAACCCCTTCATCTAAACGATGAATCCCTTTTATGAGAAAGGGGAGTGCAAACAGCAATCCCGACACGATATAAAGTGCGATGATTATAAGGCCAGATTTTGCAAGTATCTCAGTCATAAGCTTTCTTAAATATCTTTCCCTAATGCTCTTTCTCGATATACTGCTTGCTCCACGGCATCAGCTACCACTTGAGCCAGTGTGGCATCCAGTGCAGGGGGAATCACTTTGTCTCTCGTTGGACTTTCTACGCTATTGGCTATAGCAAAAGCTGCCGATAGTTTCATTTCGGTACTTATCACTTTCGCTCTAGCTTTTAAGGCGCCTTTAAAAATACCAGGGAAAGCCAATACATTATTGATTTGGTTGGGGTAATCACTTCTGCCCGTACCTACAACAGCAGCACCACCTTTTATGGCTTCTTCAGGGTAGATTTCTGGTTCTGGATTCGCCATGGCGAAGATGATTGGGTCTTTGGCCATGTTTTTTACATCCTCAGCAGTCAAAATACCGCCTTTGCTTACGCCAATAAAGACATCCGCTCCCTTGATGACTTCATGGATATCGCCTTGAACATCTTGAAAGTTGGAATATTTGAGTAATTCTGTCTTGGCCGAGTTTAAATCGTATCTTCTTCTGTGAATGGCGCCATGGCTATCGGCAACGATGAGTTGTTTGATAGGGATGCAAAGATCAGACTCGACATTGTAGCAGCGAAGTAATTTAGCGATGGCAATACCAGCGGCACCAGCTCCATTGATCACCACCTTCATATCTCGCACTCTTTTACCAACAACCTTGGCAGCATTTAAGAGAGCCGCAAAAGTAACGATGGCTGTTCCGTGCTGGTCATCATGAAAAACAGGAATACCCAGGTCTTGCAAACTTTCTTCAATGATAAAACTCTCAGGAGCTTTAATGTCTTCGAGATTAATGCCTCCGAAAACAGGCGCTATTCTTCTGATGGTGTCAATGATATCGTCTGTATCGTTGCAATCAATGCAAATGGGAAAGGCATTGATACCAGCAAATTTCTTGAAAAGCATGGCTTTACCTTCCATGACAGGCAGCGAAGCCAATGCACCAATATTACCTAAGCCTAAAACTGCTGTGCCATTTGTAATTACGGCAATGGTATTTCCCTTAATGGTCATTTCATAAGCCAGTTCAGGGTTTTTCTGAATTTCGAGACAAGGTTGCGCAACGCCTGGAGAGTAAAGTAAGGATAAGTCTTCCGTACTACTGACCTCCATTTTATTGGTGATTTCAATTTTACCTTTCAGCTCGTTGTGTAATTTTATCGACTTCTGATATACTTCGTTCATAAAGAGATTTATTCTTAAGCGTTGATTCCAGCATATGGAATACCAGTCAATTTATGCATATCCCATTGATAAGTGCTCAAGTCGGATGTTTTGAATTTGGTAAAATCATCATGTCCACAGGCCCTAGCAATTACTTTCATCAAATCATTAGTGGCATTAAAGAAATTTTGGAGTTGCTTAGCCGAAGATTGAATCAGTAATCTAGACCTTAGGTCTTCTTTTTGAGTGGCAATGCCTACAGGGCAATTGTTAGTATGACAAGCCCTCATACCTAAACAGCCAATGGCTTGCAAAGCGGAGTTAGACACCGCAACGGCATCGGCTCCCATCATCATGGCTTTGGCGAAATCTTCGGCAACCCGTAAGCCACCTGTGATCACTAGCGTCACACCTTCAGCTTCTCTTTTATCCAAGTGCTTTCTTGCCCTTGCCAATGCAGGAATGGTAGGCACGTTGATGTTGTTGCGTAAAATACTTGGGGCTGCACCTGTTCCACCACCTCGGCCATCAAGAATGATATAATCAACTCCTACCGCTAACGCGAAGTCAATGTCTTCTTCAATGCGACTAGCTGCGATTTTAAATCCGATAGGAATGCCACCCGTTATACTTCTTACTTTTTCAGCAAAGTGCCTAAAATCATCTACTCCGTGAAAATCTGGAAAAGTAGCTGGCGAAATGGCATCTTGCCCCTCTTTCAATCCCCTGACTTCTGCGATTTCTTTGGTCACTTTTTTTCCAGGAAGATGTCCGCCTGTACCTGTTTTAGCGCCTTGCCCTCCTTTAAAATGAAAGGCTTGTACTCGTTCTAATTTATCCCAACTAAAGCCAAATTGTGCGGAAGCTAATTCGTAGAAATAGCGTTGGTTGTTTTGCTGCTCATCGGGTAACATACCACCCTCGCCAGAACAGATTCCAGTGCCGGCCATTTGAGCACCTTTGGAAAGGGCAATTTTGGCTTCTTTAGAAAGGGCACCAAAGGACATGTCGGATACAAAGAGTGGGATGTCTAAAATGAGTGGTTTTTTTGCATTTGGCCCTATGACAGTTTTCGTATTTACATCATCATGGTCTAAAAGTGGCCTTCTCGATAATTGGGCAGGAAGAAATTGGATGTCTTCCCATTTGGGAAGCGTATTTCTATCAACGCCCATGGCCTCTGATGGCCCGTGATGGCCCCATTTTTTTAGTCCGTTTTGTGCAAGTTCTTTAATATAACCTGTATAAGGCTCAGTGCTTTCAGGATGTGTGTCTGCATAAATCCCTAGGTATGCGTCTCGATTAAAAGGGGCCGGGTGACTTTTTTCGAAATCTAGAATGTCTTGCTTGTCAATATAGACTTGATCTTCTTTGATCTTTGCTTCGAATTTTTCAAGTACCTCAGCATTATTGTATTCACTAACGCCAGTATCTATTTTATAATCCCAATCATGCAATCCACAGATCAGATTATGGCCTTCCACTCTACCGTCAGCTAGGAGTGCCCCACGATGTAGGCATCTGCCATAAAGTACAGATACTTCTTCTCCATACCTTATCACGACTAAGTCTGTGTTTTCTACTAAAGCTGCGGTGGGTGTTTTTTCTTTTAAGGCCGAAAATGTGGCTACACTAATGGGTATTCTCATAGTTTCTTTAGGCTAGTTACTTTCAAGGTAAGCCTATATTTATTAAAAAGTAAATTAAGGAATTGTGTTCCTTATTCGGGCTAGAGTTGGTCGATTTGTTGACTCAACTCCTTCTTTCGTAAAAAATAGAGGTAATCGGCCAAGTAATAAGCCCCAATTCCGGTGAAGATATGCCAAAGAAAATGTGTTCCGAAAGGGATAATATTGGTGAATTCCTTGTCTGCTCCGCGGAAATAAATGGCCAGAATAAAGCACAGAACGGCTAAAAATACATTCAGGCTTTTTTGATATTGATACTTTCTGAGAATTAATAAAAAGGGTAATAGAAAAGCTATTCCACCAATAATATAAGAAAGGTTCATGCCTAATGCACCAGAAAAATACTCCGCAGCAATAAGGCGTAAAATGAAAAGCGGGCCCACAGTGAAAATCACCATCCACCATTTGGACAAGACTTTATACCATAAATAGATGGTTATGGATAAGGTCAGCGCGAAGGCAGGTAAGTAATCCATTAAGAGTAAGTAGTTCGAAGTTCTTAGCCCATGGAACAGCGTGCTGCCAATTCCATTTAGAAATAGAATTGGAATACAGAAAAGAAGAAATTTGAATTTGAGAGGTGATGCCCTTATCTTCCATAGAAAGTAAATGGCAGGAGCGGCAATAGCAAGTGAAGAAAAGGCATTCCATGGCTCTACAATAATTTGATTCGTGACATGCGTTTCAGCATACCATGGGCCACCATCTATTATTTGATCAAAACCTAAGTACATATATAGACTAGGACAACTGTATAATCAACGCATTAGTTGATCAAATGCTTGAAATTAGTCGATTATTTCACCATTTTATGATTCTAAGTTGCTAGGCTCTCTTAGTTCGGCTGATCGGAAGCGATTGACTTAGAGGTGGTTGAATCTGCTAAATCTTATTTTTAAAACTGATTTTTGTCATAATCTAAGGTGTTCAAATTGGTCACTTTTACATAAGCAACGATTAAATTGACCTTTAAAATTATTATCATGAAAACTATATTAGTACCTATCGACTTCTCTCCTCAATCTAGACATGCATTAGATTTAGCAGCACAGATCTCTAACAAAGTCCATATCAAGATTGAAGTAATAAATATTATTGAAGGCCTTGCTCCATCGTCATTTAACACGATGGGTGATGGAATAAGCAATTACACTGAAGATGAGTTCTTCTTGAAAAAGCTTTATGACAAGACTAAAGAGAATCTTCAAAACTTAATTGAAGAAGGGAAGTATAGCGGATTGAAAATCTCAGCTTCGGTTGTTGTAGGTAATCCATATCAAAGTATATCTAAGGCAATAGCCGATCATGACGCTGATTTAGTGGTGATGGGAACAAAAGGTACTAGTGGAATTGACGAGGTGTTGATTGGTTCTAATACTGAAAAAGTAGTTCGCTATGCCAAGTGCCCTGTGATTACACTAAAATCTGCAGTTGACTTTTCTAAAATTCAAAACATTGTGTTGGCGACAAATCTTAATGAGCAACAGCCAAGCGTTGTGAAGGAGATCAAAAAGTTGCAACACCTAACTGGAGCTAAAATTCATTTGGTAAAAATTAATACTCCAAATAATTTCCATACACAACGACAATTCAATATTGAGTTCGAAGCATACGTTAAAAAGTATTCATTTGAAAACTATGACACCTTCTTGTATAATGCAACTTCTGAAGAGGATGGAATTTTAAGTTATGCTGAAGATGTTAAAGCAGGTTTAATTGCAATTGGTACTCATGGTAGAACAGGCTTACTTCATTTATTGAGTGGAAGTATTGCAGAAGATTTGGTGAATCATTCTCAAATCCCAGTTTGGACCCTTTCTTTAAAGAAATAGAACTACTATTAATAAATTTGAACAGAACAAAGCCCGAATAATGTCGGGCTTTGTTATTTTTGAAGCATGGCAAAAAAGAACACAAGAGAAAAAGGGCGATCAGGAGTGGTGTATTCTACCAGTGATGATTTTCAATATGCCTATGATGGCGAACCAGACCAAGAAACACTAGAGCCTAACCGCCAGAACCTTAAAGTGATGCTCGATAAAAAGAGCAGAGGAGGCAAACAGGTTACTTTAGTAGAAGGCTTTGTAGGTACTGACGAAGACTTGAAAGAGCTAGGGAAGTTGCTCAAGCAGAAATGTGGGGTCGGTGGCTCGGCCAAAGACGGTGAAATTCTAGTACAAGGAGACTTTAGAGATAAAGTACTTCAAATGTTATTGAAAGAGGGTTATAGGGCCAAAAGGGTAGGTTGATTTAATCTTATGAAGAAGCTCATTTTTTTATTGCTACTCGTGATTTCAGTTTTCGCCTGTGATAAGGCGGATGTTCCTAAAGAGAACACTTCTGGTCTGTTACAAATCAATGGTACCGACCTCTTCTACAAAACGATTGGACATGGCGAGCCTTTAATTATCGTGCACGGTGGCCCTGTCTTAGATCATTCTTATTTCTTGCCTCAATTAGAAAGCTTAAGTGAAAACTACCAACTTATTTTTTACGATCAGAAAGTCAGCGGCAGGTCCTCAATCGAAGTCGATAGCTCAACAATGACCCTCGATGGCTTTGCGGAGGATATTGAATCTATTAGAAATGCCTTTAAATTAGATAAAATCAATCTTTTGGGGCATTCTTGGGGAGGACTGATCGCCATGACTTATGCCATCAAATACAATCAGCACCTGGATAAATTAATTCTTTCGAATTCAATTGCCCCTAATGTGAGTGAATGGCAAATGGAAGGGCAAGTTGTAGGTCAAAGGGCAACGGAAAATGACTTTCTGGAAAGACAATCCATCCTGACTTCTGGGGCGCTTCAAAGTGAAGATCCGACTGATGCCATTGAAAAATTACTACGAATTTCTTTTAGGCCACAGATGGCAGATACTACCAAATTAAATGAGCTTAATCTGTATGTCCCAAAAGACTATTTACAACGCAGTGGACTATTTAGCCTATTAGCACCTGATCTTACGCAATTCGATTTATATCCAGATTTAGATAAAATATCCTGCCCGACTTTAGTGCTTTATGGTAATCGAGAGCCTTCAGTTTATCTGCACGCCACTGTAATGGCCGAAGCTTTCCCCAATGGAGAATTAAAAGTGATTGACGGTGCTGGTCATTTTCCTTTTATCGAAAAGCCTATTGAATTTAATAAGACCGTTTTAGAGTTTTTGAATAGGAAGTAAGGAGGGTGAGGGGTTTTGGATAGGTACTATCAAGAGAAACCACTTTTTAAAACTTTATTGAAAACATCCCCCTCTGGCTGCGCCACCTCCCCTTGGGGAAGACAATGTCTGTTTAAACAAGAATTTCTAGTACTCACAAAGGTATTTGCTGACTCAAACAGTGTAAGGTACCAAAGCCCCAAATAAGATCAATTGAGCTTATGCCTATAACAGTCCTGTCAGGGAAACAACCTTGAAGGATGTCCAAGGCAATTCTATCCTTAGGGTCATTGAAGGTGGGCATTAGCACCACTTTGTTCAGGATAAGGAAGTTCGCGTAACTCGCAGGAAGCTCTAATCCATCGAAATGAATAACCCCAGGCATTGGCAGTTCAACAATCTTTAATGGACTACCATCTTCTAATTTAGCTGCTTTCAAGCGCCTCAAATTATCCTGAAGAGGCGCGTAATTTTTATGATTTTTATCTTCTTCAATTACTGTGATCACTGTTTTTGCATCCACAAATCGACACAAATCATCGATATGACCATGGGTGTCATCTCCGAGAATACCATCGCCTAACCAAATGGTGTTGGTCACTCCGAAGTATTCTTTGAAAACGGCTTCGTAATCTGCTTTTGTAAAACCAGCATTTCTTACCTGAATACTAGGGTGGAGGAGGCATTCTTCCGAAGTCACCAAAGTACCTTTTCCGTTTACTTCTAGCGCGCCTCCTTCGAGTACTACTGGCTTGCCTTTATAAGTCACCTTGGTGAGTTGAATCCCTAAATGCTCTGCTACGGTGCTTGGTGTTTTTTTATCTAGTTTGAAGTTCTTGTACTTCGCCCAAGCGTTGAAATTAAAGTTGAGTGCCTCTCGCTGATCACCATTTTTCACAATGATCGGCCCAGAATCACGCATCCAGCTTCGATTCGTTTTTTGAAAAAGAAAGCTTACGTTTTCCATTTTAACCGTAGCAATCTCGAGCAGTTCAGTCACTTTTTCTTGGTGGGCTTTATCTTCAACCAAAAGAAATACCGTTTCTACCGCAGCTACTTTCTTGATGAATTCTACAAACACCCATTGAATAGCCCCTAATTTACCTGGCCAATCTTTTCCATTGTGAGGAAAGCAAAGTAAGAGACCTTGTTGCTCTTCCCATTCTGCTGGAAATCTTCTTGCTGCCATATTTATTGCTCGATTACACGTTTGGTGATGTCATGGAAGGCGTCAATTCTTCTGTCGCGGAAGAATGGCCAGTTTTGACGCACATTTTCTTGATGAGCTAAGTCTACTTCGGCAATCAAAATTTCTTCTTTGTCGTGGGAAGCCATGGCCAAAATTTCACCTTGAGGACCACAGATAAATGAGGCGCCCCAAAACTCAATACCATCGGTATTAGGCAAGTATTTTTCTAAGCCAATGCGGTTTGCAGCAGCAACATAAACACCGTTGGCTACGGCATGACCTTTCATTACGTTCATCCAAGCACCGTATTGGTTTTCGCCATACTGTACTTTTTCTGATGGATGCCAACCGATAGCAGTAGGGTAAAAAAGAGCTTCTGCACCTTGCAATGCTGTAAGCCGAGCGGCTTCTGGGAACCATTGATCCCAGCAAATAAGGGTGCCTATTTTGCCTTTTTCAGTATTGATGGTTTTAAAACCTAAATCGCCCGGTGTAAAGTAGAATTTCTCGTAAAAATAGGGGTCATCTGGAATGTGCATCTTGCGGTACAAACCAGCTTGGGTACCGTCAGTATCGATGATATAAGCGCTGTTATGGTATACGCCAGGCATTCTTTTCTCGAAGAAAGGGATGATCAAAGCAACTTTTAATTCTTTGGCTAGTGCGCTGAACGCAGTAAACGAAATGTCGCCAAGCGGTTCGGCAAGGTTGAAGTTATCAACATCTTCACTTTGACAAAAATAGTGGCTAGAATAAAGTTCTGGCAAACTAATTACCTCAGCACCTTTTGCTGCGGCATCCCTGATCCAGCTGAGACATTTTTTTCTATTCTCTTCAGGACCGTTGTTTAAGTTCAGTTGGATTACTGCAATCTTATACGAATTCTTTGCCATGCTCTTCAATTAAAATCAGAGCCCAAAGATATTAATTAAGAGAACAACCTAGTTTTTCGACCTATAAAATGTTGGGCTAATGTATAGAGCTTTGGCCTCAGAAATTATTACGCCCCTCTAGGGCTTATAATAGAAATTTGACCTCCTCTATGCGGGGCGAAGCCCTTCATTATAATATGTCGCCCTTTCAGGGCTAATGGGTTAAACTATGCTTTTATGTTTAAAGTCCTTAAGGGGCGTGATAACAAAATGAAGGCTGAAGGCCTTTGGATTTACAATGAGAATGGTGTTTGAGCCCTGACAGGGCGCAATGAAAATCTAATGAGCTCACCTTAGTAATCCGCGACTGAGTTGCCTCTTAAACATGATTTCAAGAATTGGAATAGATGAGTCTGTTTTGGATTTGCAATTGCCTACTTCAATTTTAATTCCTTGATTTTGGCTAGAATTGACTCTCTATTTTTAGCTGAAAGCAACCATTTAGGCAATCGGCTTTGTAAACTTTGGTTACTCCAGCCATTTTCATTGGGCTTTCTCTTGCGCAACTTGTCTGTTATGTAGTCTTCAAGAAATTGAAGATGATCTAAGTTATAAGCAAAAAGGGCTTCTTCTTTTATGAGCGTTGCAATCCACAGCGAAAAACCGAAATAGGGATCAGTTGCAATGCCTATATGAACTCCCGAATAGCCAGGTAATTTCGATTTTGAAGAAAGCACAACGTTGCCCTGTCCGTTCCAGTCTTTGTTTGCGCCATAATGAGCACAAGTGAATCTAGTTTGATTTCGATTTTTAGGATTGGAAGTGACAATTGCTTTTTTTGAGCAATTAGGGCAATGCACATCAATCTTATTGATAAACTCTGAAAGGTGTCTGAATTCTTCCAACATAACCTAATAATATCAAATTTGGTCTCTCGTTAGCGGTGTGCTTTAAGAATGCAAATTAATCTTAATTCTCCTTCTGCTTCTCGTCTTTCCAACGTGTGGTTTTCCATTCCTTTTGCTGGGCAGCATCCAAGAATGTCCAAGCCACGATTCGGCTACTTTTATTTCCGTGGCCCATAGGGATGGTTTCTACTTTAACTGCTTCGGCCTTTTCTAATGACTCATAAATCACCTTGAGGTTCGTTTGCTTACTCACCAAGGTAGAAAACCAAAAGCAGGATTCACCGAATTTTTTACTTTCGCGAATCATCCCCATGATGAATTTTCTTTCGCCTCCTTCGCACCATAACTCAGAGTTTTTCCCTCCGAAATTCAGGCTTACTTCCTTTACCTTTTTGCCTTTTAAATTGCTCAATTTGCGCAGAGAACTTTTCTTAGACTCTTCTGGAGAAGAATGAAATGGGGGATTACAGATGGTTAGATCTACTTTTTCCTCTTTTAGCATCGCTCCGTAAATGGTGTCTTTGGGCTCCATCTGCTGTCTTAATTCAATTCTATCTTTTAGCGATGGGTTGTTGTCAATAATAGCTTGAGCCGATTTTAGAGCAATAGAATCAATTTCGGAACCTATGAAAGACCAGCCATATTCTTTAATACCAATCAGTGGATAAACACAATTAGCTCCAACTCCAATATCTAAGCAGATAATTTTTTCGCCAGTAGGCATTTTTCCGAAGTTACTTCCGCAAAGCAAATCCGCAATGTGATGGATATAATCTGCTCTACCTGGAATAGGTGGGCAAAGGTAGCCATCAGGGATATCCCAATAGTCGATGTCATAATGAGCTTTTAGCAAGGCCTTGTTCAGCGTCTTTACAGCATCGGGATTTGCGAAATCGATGGATTCATCTCCGAATTTGTTAGGTAGAACAAATTCTGCGAGTTCAGGGAGGGCGGCTATAAGCAGTTTGAAATCATACCTTTCTCTATGCTGATTACGAGGATGAAGTCTGGGTTTCTCTTTTGGTATTTCTTTTTTCTTTTTCTGCATGGCTCAAGGCTCTTCTGCAAACTTAACCAAAAGTTGCTGAGCTACTGGCCTATGATGCAAATTCAAATAGAATTTGGCTTAAAAACGACCCTACTTTGATTACTTTAGTCCTGTTGAATTAATCTATGAAAAAATCGGTCATTGTGGTAGGGGCTGGCGCTTGGGGAGGCTGGTCGGCCTATTGCCTGCAAAAGTCAGGTTGCCAAGTTACCCTAGTTGATAAGTTAAGTCCAGGTAACGCATTTTCCGGTTCTGGTGGTAAGACCAGAGTGATCAGAATGGCTTATGGTGGCAACGAAATCTATACCGAAATGGTAGATCGCTCTTTCCAACTTTGGGATGATTTCTGTGAATTGACAGGCGAACAAGTGATTCATCCAAAAGAAGCCTTATGGTTGTTCAATGGCATTGCGCCTACTTATGCTGAACTGTCTCAGCCTCTGATGAAAAAGAGAGGCTTTGCTTTAGATGAAATTCCATTAGCTGATTTGGCTCTGCGATATCCTCAAATCAATTTAGCAGACATTACTTCTGCCTATATCGAACCCAAAGCTGGTTATCTAGAAGCCAGCAGGTCTTGCGCTTTGGTGAAAACCGAATTCGAAAAATTGGGAGGACGATTTGTACAGACTGAAGTTGCGAAGATTGAAGGCAATGGAAAAATCGATGCGCTTATTACCGCAGATGGCGAAGGACTTAAGGCCGACCATTATGTATTTGCCTGCGGGCCATGGATGAAAAACATTTTCCCGAGTTTAGCTCCTTATATAAATGTCACGCGGCAGGAAGTTTATTATTTCGAAGCGCCAGCAAATCATTTAGGAGATCATTTGCCTATTTGGTTAGAGTTCAGGGCTGGCGATGAAATGTATTATGGCATTCCCGATCATTTGCAGCAAGGTTTTAAGCTGGCTTATGATCAACGCGATTGGTCACTTGATCCCGATAAAGATGATCGAGGTCTTTCTTCCAATATTTTTGAACAAATGGCTGCTGTTTTGGCTCAACGTTTTCCTGCATTGAAAGGGGCTGCGCTTCATCATCATCATACCTGTGTTTATGAAAACTCATTAGATGGTGAATTTATAATGGATACCGCACCAAGCTTTAGTAACGGTACAATCCTTTGTGGTTCTTCAGGTCATGGTTTCAAAATGGGGCCAGCTGTTGGCGAAAGGGTTGCTGATTTAATCACCCAAATGAAACCTTTCCCTAGTTTTTTTGCACTTGATCGACTCAAAGGATTAACGAGTATAAAAAGTCAGTTTGAGGTGGGGTGAGACTCGGCCATGTTCACGAGGTTACTTTTGTAACCTGTTGAATAACTCCATGCTGACTTAAAATTCATCTCTTTTCCCATAGTTTTAAAGTTCGGTAATCCATTCAATAGGCTACTCAAAGCAACCTCGTGAATGAATAGCCATTAGAATTTACAGATTCAAAACGGGTAAAACGTAGGCATACATGAGTACAGTAAGCAGCATAATACAGAGTAGATTTAGACCAAATCCGCATTTTGCCATTTCTGGAATAGTAACTCTGTTGCTTCCAAATATTACAGCGTTTGTACCCGAACCTGAGGGTAGCATAAATGAGAATGAACAAGCAAAAGTGGCTGGAATCATCAAAAGAAGTGGATCAATACTTCCTGCTACGGCCATGGCTGCCAAAACGGGTAAAAAGATATTGGCTGTTGCCGTATTGCTATTGATTTCGGTAATAAAAATCATCAAACTGACTACAATGACCAAGATCAATAGTGTAGGATAGCTGCTGATAAAGCTGAGGCTTTCTCCGAGAAATGCAGCTAGCCCTGTGACCTGAAAAGATTCTGCTATGGCATAACCACCTCCAACAATCATTACCACTCCCCAAGGAACGCTGGCGGCAGATTTCCAATCTATTAAGGTTTTTAAGTCTCCTTCTTTTCTTCCCGAAGGAATAGAAAAAAGTAGTAGTGTACTTATTATTGCAACTGTTGAATCATGCACATAAGCCTGAATGCCTAATAGTGAAGACCAACCAGGCACTACGAATTGACCCAATTCGATATCGCGCCTGAATACCCAGCCTAAGGCAGTAAGTATAAACACGCCAAGCACTCGCTTTTCCATCAAGCTAAGTTTGCCCAATTTCCTCAGCTCATCTTCTACTATTTTTTTACTCCCTAAAAAATGGCCTTTGATTTTGAAATACTTGATTAAATAAAGCCAAACAACTGGTAGTAAAATGATGACGATAGGAAGCCCAATGCGCATCCATTGGAGAAAATCTATTTCAGGGATGTCGGGGAACATTTTGGCTACAACTCCGGCAAAAACCATATTGGGAGGGGTCCCAATCAAACTCCCTGTGCCACCAACACTAGCGGCATAGGCAATGGCCAGCATCAAAGCCAAGCCGAATTTTGGACTGCGCCCTTCCATTTCAGCTTCTTTATCGGCAATGGCTAAGGCGATGGGCAGCATAAGTAATGCCACGGCAACGTTGGCAATCCAAAAGGATAACACAGCAGTCGCAATCATAAAGCTGAGAATTATTTTGCGTCTGCTTGTCCCTAGTTTTTTAATAATGAGTAAAGCGATTCGCTTATGTAAACCACTTAATTCAATGGATTTGGCAAGAAAGAAGCCACCTAACAGCATCAATACATAATTATGGCCGTAGTTTTCGGAAGTAGTACTGGCATCCAATATGCCTAGAAGCGGAAAAAGTGCGATAGGCGCGAAGGCTGTTGCATAAATGGGGATGCACTCAGTAACCCACCAAACTGCCATTAACAGTGCCACGCCTAAAGCGCGAAGAGCCTCAGGATTCATTCCTTTTGGTGGGGGGATTAAGCACAAAACGAACAGAATAATAATACCCGTCCAGAAGCCAATTTTTTGTGATCTGTTCATGTGGTTGATTGATGACTAAGTAAACTCGTGAATTGTTAGCTAATTCTCAAATCATAGCATCGAGTTGGTTAACATTGAGTTAGTACCGTTCTGTTTTTTCTTTATCTTCCGAAATGAAACGCAACCTGAAATCATCAATCTTACTAGTAGCAAGTATTCTCTTGATTGCGACTATGACCTTTTCTTGTCAGACCAAAAACGAAGAAGTTGAAAAGACCATGACCGATGTTAAGTCAGAACCGCTCCTAAGACACGTAGTCCTTTTTCAATTTAAGCCAGATGCTGATCCCGCAGCTATCAAAATTGCAGAAGATGCATTTATGGCTCTGCCTAGCAAGATTCCACAAATCAAAGATTTTGAGTGGGGTTTAAACAATAGCCCAGAAGGCTTAGACAAAGGGTTTACCCATGTCTATTTTCTGACATTCAAGTCTGAAGAAGATAGGGCAATTTATTTACCACACCCTGATCACAAAGCTTTTGGAGCTTTATTAGGTGATATTTTGGGAGACGTATTAGTGGTGGATTATTGGATGAAGTAATTTTCTATCCCACAATCAGGCTTCTAGATTCTTATGTTTGCTTTTGCCCATCCATCCTAAATGGGTATGGTCGAAACTGTCGAAGTATTTGAGTCCGTAACCAATCATTCTATCGAAGCTAGAATGGGCCATAAAGATGAGTCCGATGAGGATTAATAATTCTTTGTTGAATATGTAGCCAATAATCATTAGTAAAGAAATTAGACCTTTATGATGGGTCGCGTTATAAGCAATAGTCGCTGCTTTTTTATTAATGAGTATAGCTAGAAATGCCAAGTCCGGGGCAAAGAATAAACTAGCAAAAAGCACCCATCCTCCTTGATAAAAATCAGAATATATTAAACTGACGATCAAGAAAAGACCGATTTCTTCGAGTTTAAGTGTAGTTCTCATGTTCATGATAAAATGGGTTCAAATTTCTTTATTAAACGCTAATGCCTTCTCTGTCCAGAAATCAAGGTCTTCATCCGAATCAAAACCTTCTGGACCAATAAATAAAAAGCCTCTCATCACTTTGCCCGTGAAATCCATTTGTTGGCTTCCTTTTTTAAAAAGTAATTGTGGGTATGAGGCTTTGCCAACACGCACCATTAAGCGGTCTAGTCCAGTAGTTTTATCCACGTCTACCCCAATGCACATTTTATCATTGACCATAAAAATAAGTCCACCCATCATCCTTTTTGCCTCAGTAATATTGGCTTTGGACAGTCGTTGGCGGACTCGATCGACTAAAAAATCGCTAAATGCCATTATTTATTTTCTATTAACCTTTACTAAATTAAGCCTTTACATTGAAATTTAATCCTAAAACAGAGAAAGACTGAATTTTTTATTTGCTCAATTGCCAGCCTTGGTTATCTTTGCCAGAGATGTTGAAAAACACACATATCGCTTCAATTCCTGCACATCATGTGCATCATTTCCACCATCTCTCGTAAGAGAGACATATATACACCCCCGCCCGGCAGTTTATGCCGGTACATACGATTAAAATTTATAAATCATTTTCTAAACTTTACGGTTGTTAAGGCGGAGCTCATTTTGCTTAAACCGTTTTCAAAATATAATTGATGAATACTACACTACGCATTGCCGTTCAAAAGAGTGGAAGATTAAGCGAGGAGTCACTTTCTTTGATCAAAGAATGTGGCATTAAAGTGAACAATGGAATGGGGAAATTGAGGGCAGAAGCCTCTAATTTTCCAATGGAATTCCTTTTTCTGCGGGATGATGATATCCCCGGTTACGTGCAAGATGGCATTGCTGATCTGGGTATCGTTGGTGCTAATGAGGCAGAGGAAAAGGATAAAAATGTAGATTGGGTAAAGAAATTGGGCTTTTCGAAATGCCGACTCTCTTTGGCCATCGATAAGAATCAGACCTATAATGGGATTCAAGATTTTGAAGGAAGAAGTTTGGCCACCTCTTACCCAAAAATATTAGGAGACTACCTAAAGGCAAATAATATTACCGCTGATATCCACGAAATCAGTGGGTCTGTTGAAATTGCTCCTAGCATTGGTTTGGCCTATGGAATTTGTGATATCGTAAGCTCAGGGTCTACTTTGATGAGCAATGGATTGAAAGAGGTGGAGGCAATTTTTAAGTCAGAGGCAGTATTACTTGCTAACAAAAATCTCTCTGACGAAAAGAAAGCCATTTTAGACCGTTTGATTTTTAGAATCGATTCCGTGCAAACGGCCAAGAACAACAAATACATTTTATTGAATGCTCCGAATGATGCTATTTCTAAAATTATCAGCATTCTACCGGGGATGAAAAGTCCAACTGTTTTGCCATTGGCAACCGAAGGTTGGAGTTCCGTGCATTCTGTAATTAAGGAAGATGATTTCTGGCAAATCATCGAAGATTTGAGAGATGCGGGCGCACAGGGTATTTTAGTAGTACCAATCGAAAAAATGATCCTATGAAAAACGTGATCAATCCTCAGAAATCAGAGTGGGAGCAGCTTTTAAAGCGTCCTATTATGGACTTAGAAACCATCGAGGCTATTGTTAAGCCCGTTATGGAACAGGTGAAATCGGAAGGCGATAAGGCATTGAAGCGTTTCACTTTAAAGTTTGACGGGGTAGAAATCAATTCCTTTGATGTAAGCAATGCCGAAGTCCAAGATGCCATTAATTTGGTGCCAGAGGATTTAAAAGTCGCCATTGCCACAGCAAAACATAATATCGATACCTTTCATAGCGCTCAAAAACAGGGATTACTTCAAGTAGAAACCATGCCGGGAGTAAACTGTTATCGTAAGTCGGTGGCGATCGAAAAAGTGGGTCTTTATATCCCTGGAGGCACGGCTCCATTGTTATCTACCGTATTGATGTTGGGAGTGCCAGCGAAAATTGCAGGCTGCAAGGAGATTGTGTTATGTACTCCGCCTGATAAGGAGGGTAAGATCAATCCAGCCATTTTATACACGGCACATTTAGTTGGGGTAACAAAGATTTTTAAAGTAGGAGGCGCTCAAGCCATTGCTGCCATGACTTTCGGGACGGATACCATCCCTAAAGTGAATAAGATTTTTGGTCCGGGGAATCAATATGTGACGGCTGCAAAACAGCTTTCAATAAAATACGGTTTGGCTATCGATATGCCAGCTGGCCCTTCGGAAGTGGCAATTTATGCCGATGAAACTGCGGTTCCTTCTTTCGTAGCAGCTGATTTGCTTTCTCAAGCAGAGCACGGAATAGATTCTCAGGTGGTTTTGGTGGCTTCTTCAGAAACTGTTGTTCAGGCTGTTCAATCAGAATTGGAGAGTCAATTGTTAGCATTACCAAGAAAGGAAATTGCTGCGAAGGCTTTAGAAAATAGCGTGGCTATTGTGATGGAAAACCCAAAAGAAGCCATCGCTTTGCTGAATGAATATGGCGCAGAGCATTTGATTCTTTCAGTGGAAAATCCTTGGATGGTCTCCGATCAAATCATCAATGCAGGCTCTGTCTTTATCGGCAATTATACTCCCGAATCAGCAGGCGATTATGCGTCAGGCACTAATCATACCTTGCCTACTAACGGTTATGCGAAAATGTACAGTGGCGTTTCTTTGGATAGCTATGTGAAGAAAATCACCTATCAGGAAATCACAAAGGAGGGTTTGAAGTCTTTAGGCCCCGTGGTAGAAAAATTGGCTGAAGCAGAATTGCTGCAAGCGCACAAAAACGCAGTGACCATCAGGCTAAACACGATCGGCAATGTTTGATCCGTACACGCTTTTAAGAGCACACTTGCAAAAGCTAGTACCTTATTCTTCAGCACGCGATGAATATAAGGGCGAAGAAGGTATTTTTTTAGATGCCAATGAAAATCCAATTGGCTCTATTACCAAAGAAAACTGGAACCGCTATCCT